>DASQAM010000064.1:0-4460 GCA_035635735.1 Gemmatimonadales bacterium
GGCGCGCGTGCGCCGCAAGCTCCGACCGGGTGCCATCATCCTGTTGCACGACGGCGATGGCTACGATCCGGGAGGCGACCGGCGCCGTACCGCGGCCGCGCTCCCGGGGATCATCGCGGATGCGCGATCCGCGGGATATACCTTGCGCCCGCTCGGAGAGCTGGTCCTGTGAAGTCCCGGGCGGGGCGGTGGCTGGGATGGCTGCTTGCCCTGGTGGGCGTCGGCCTGGCGCTCAAGTTCTTCACCGGTTTCCCCTGGCAGGTGACCTTCGCGGCGCTGCTCGACGCCGATCGGTGGCTCCTCGTCCTCGCGCTCGTCGTGAATCTCTCGTCGCTCGTGGCCAAGGGGTGGGGCTGGCACCTGATCCTGAAGCCGGTCGCGCCCCACAGCTGGCGGGTGGCCCAGGAGGCCAACCTGGTGGGCGCGGCGGTAAACGACCTGTCCGTCGCGGTGGCCGGCGAGGCCGCGCGCGTGCACCTGATCGTGCAGCGGGGCGGGGTGCCGGCGGGCGCCGCGGTGTCATCGGTCGTGTGGACCCGCGTGGCGGAGGGGCTGGCCCTCGCCTTGTTTCTCGTGATGGCGCCGAGCGTGCTGCAGCTCGAGCCGTGGCTGCGGGGAGTACAGAGCGGAGTGGGGCTGGCGCTCGTGGCGGTGCTGTTGCTCGCGTGGAGACGCGGCTGGGCGTCGCTCGCCGACCGGCTGCCGGCATCGCTCCGGTCGAGGCTCGCTGTGCTGCGAACCATGGGAGCGGGTGGTCGCTTGCTGTGGCCGACGGCCTTTGCGCTCTACAATTGGGCCGCCCAGTGGGCCACGTATCACCTCGTGCTGCGGGCCACCCACGTGCCGGTGTCGCTGGCCGCTTCGTTCACGGCCCTCATCGTGGTGAACCTGGGCGGCCTGCTGCGACCAACGCCCGCGAACGTCGGCGTCACCCAAGCGGCGCTGGTCGTGGGCCTGTTGCCGTTCGGCGTGGCGCCCGAGAATGCGGTCGCGGCCGGGCTGGCGCTGCAGGGGCTACAGGTGCTCCCCGTCCTGCTCCTTGGTGCGATGGTCACTGGGTGGAGGCTCCTCAAGCTCGAGTCCGAGCTCGCCTAAAAAGCGACGGGGAGCGGGGAAAAAGGGTGACTCGGCTGGCCCGAGCGCGCGTACCTTCCCGGCGTGTCCCCAACGTATCGGATGCTGGACGCGGCCACGCGGCGACGCGACGCCGAAATCGCGGAGGTGGCGCACGCTCTCGCCGCGGCTCGCTGCGCCGCCCGCCTGGCGGGGCTCGGAACCGGCGAGTTCGTCGTGCGAGAGCTCCTGCTCGGCGTGATCGACGAGATCAATCGGGCGGAACGGGCTGTCTTGCAATTATCTCGGTTTGTCCCTGCGCAGAGCCGGTAGGTTCGCGTCGGTATCGTGTGTCTTGTGAAACGGCACCCGGGGTCCGCGGATCGGCAGTAGGTGCGCGATCGAGTTGGCGTAAAACTCCAGGAGCGGCCGGCCGCGGGGCAGCACGACCACGCTGTCTCCCTCTTCAACCGCCAGGCGCCGCATCCGGAGCATCCGCCAGGCACGGTCCCATACCACTCGGATACGCGCCCCGCCGCGCAGCACCTTGGCGTTGACGGCGCCCAACCGGTCCCGCAGCTGATCCATCCGGTCGAGCACGGCGGCTTTGGGAATCATCGTCTGTCCGAACGACAACAACGCCGCGGCGGCGAGCGGCACGGGTGTGACCGGGATGATCGCGCCGATGCGCTCCATCAGGAGAGACGCGAGCCGCTCGAGCTGGGGTAGCCGCTGCTCCTTCGGAAGCTGGAGCACGCCGGGCGCACTCGCGAGCCACTCCCTCAAGGAGATCGGCGTCCCGAAGTTCACCGCGGCGCGACCGTAGCGCTTGAGCCGCCCCGTGACGAGTCGCACCGCGTTGCTCCCCAGGTACGTCGTCACGGTCCAGAGCTGCGCCAGGCGACCGGGCCGATCGCGCTCGTCCACGAGCTCGCGGATGAGCGCGCGGTCTTCGAGCACCCGGTCGAAGTTGATGGCGACCGGAACGAACCAGATGTCGCGATCGAAGCCGGGGTCGAGCATGGTGCGGCAGACGTAATCGAGCAGGCCGAGCTTCGGCGGCCCGAGCCGGCCGTCGCGCGAGAGGCGCCCTTCAGGGAAAAACCCCTGCGTCACGCCGTTCTTGGTGATCAGATGTACGTATTGCTCGAGCACTGTGTGATACAAGGGCTCCCGGAACCCGCGTCGGATGAAATACGACCCGAACGACTTGAACACGTACTCGAGGGGCCACACACGCGCCCATTCGCCCACCGCGTAGCTCACGTGCGCGCCGTAGGCCAGTACGTACGCCACCACGACGTAGTCCACGTTGGAGCGATGGTTCATGGCATAGACAACGACATCGCGCTTGGGGATGCGCTCCAGCGCCGCTTCATCCTGGTAATCGACGGTCACGCGGTACAGGAGATTGAGCACGACCTTGGCGAGGTTGTAGCCGATCTTGTAATAGGACAGGACGTTCAGCTGCGGCACGATCTCGTCGACGTACTGCTCGACCCGCCGCCGCACGTCGGCGTGGGGAAGCGAGTGTTCCTGTGCGTGGTGGAGGACGGCTGCCTCGACGACCGGATCCGCCGCGAGGGCTGCTTTGGCGGTGCGGCGCTGCTGCAAATGGTACCGAGCCAGGCGCGTGCGGAACTCGTGGATGGTGCGGAGGGCCCGACGTCCGAGCCACCCCGTCACGCGACGCCGCCCCCCTCTTTCTTGAGCTGGGCGTATCCCATACCGCGCAGGATGGCGATGCGCTTCGCCATGGGCGGATGGGTCGCGAGTGCGTCGGCGAAGAGCCCTTCATGCGCCGTCAGGCGCCGTCCCAGCGGGTCGGCAATGCAGAGGTGGGCTGCGCCGCGCTTGATGGCCGCGGTCGGCGCGTCTGCGCCTTCGATCTTCTGGAGCGCGCCCGCCAGCGCCATGGGGTTGCGGGTGAACTGGGCGCTCATGGCATCGGCCAGGTACTCGCGTTTGCGACTCACCGCCAGCGCGAGCAGCTGCGTGATGATCGGCGCGAGGATCCACGAGATGATCCACACCACCAGCAGGATGAGGAGCAGCGGGCCGGCGCCGCCCTTCTTCCCGCCTCCGCGCGAGCCGCTGTCCCCGCCCCCTCCGCCGCCACCACCCCAGCTCCCGCCACCCAGGTTGGTGCCCCCGCGCAGCACGCGGCTCACGCCGTCGTGCATCAGGGCGACGGCCCCCACCAGCGCCGCGAGCAGCGTCATCAACCGCACGTCCAGGTTCTTAATATGCCCGAGCTCGTGCGCGACGACCGCCTGGAGCTCATCACGGCTGCAGATCTCCAGCAGGCCGCGCGTCACCGCGACGTGTGCGTGCAGCGGGTCGGTGCCGGTCGCGAACGCATTGGGATCGGGGTCGTCCACGATCCAGATCCCGGGCCGCGGGATGCCGGCCGCGATGGCCATCTCCTCGACCACGTTGACCAGCTGCTGTTCCTGCGGATCGGTGGTGTCGACGATGGCGCGCGCTCCCGTGGACCAGAGCACCTTCTCGGGCCCCGTCGCATACGCGTACCAGGCGGTGAGCAGCGCGATGACCGTGAGCGCGATCCCGAACCATGGGAAGACGTGGTGGTACACGGTCCTCGGCTCGTCGCGGGTGTACAGGAAGTAGATGTAGTCCCCGCCGAAACCGAGCCACGCGAAGAAAGCGACGAAGCCAATCACCAGCAGGACCGTGCGCCGGCGATTGGCTTCCTGTTGTTGAAAGAGGTTGAGCGAGGTGTCGTCGCTCACACTTTCGGCTTCATCGAGAGATCGACCTGCGGCACGGCCTTCTCTGCCTGATCTTCCAGCTCCCACAGGTCGGCCGGCTGCGCCTTGGCGAGCCCCGCGACCATGTTCGTGGGGAATTGCTGCTGCTTGGTGTTGTACTGGGTGGCCGTGTCGTTGTACAGCTGGCGCGCGAACGCCACTTTGTTCTCCGTCGACGTGAGCTCTTCTTGCAGCTGGCCGATGTTGCCCGTGGCCTTGAGCTGAGGGTATTGCTCCACCACCACCATGAGCCGCTGCAGCGCGGACGACAGGGCGTTCTCTGCCTGGCTGATTTGCTTGATGCCCTCCGGACCGGTCGCGTTGACCTTCACCGCCTGGTTGCGGGCTTGGATCACGGCTTCGAGCGTCGATCGCTCGAAGTCCATGGCTCCCTTGACCGCGTTCACGAGGTTAGGGATCAGGTCATGGCGCCGCTTGAGCTGGACGTCGATCTGCTTGAACGCGTTCAGCGTCTGGTTCTTGAGGGAGATGAGTCCGTTGTACGCGCCGACTAGCCACGCCACGACGACGACGAGGACTACCAGTAAGATGAGTGGGCCCATGGTAACTCCGTTTCGAGGTGATGCGACCCTACGCGTTTGCCGATGGCAGGAGTTTCGCGAGCGCCTGCCGCAC
>DASQAM010000065.1:0-9245 GCA_035635735.1 Gemmatimonadales bacterium
AGCGCCGGCTCGCGGGCCAGCATCGCGTTTCGGTTCCCCCACAGGGTATTGATCTCGCCGTTGTGGGCGAGCAAGCGGAACGGCTGGACGAGCGGCCAACTCGACGTCGTGTTCGTCGAGTAGCGCTGGTGGAAGATCGCGAGCGCCGTCTCGTAGTCCGGGGACTCGAGGTCCGGAAAGAAGCCGGCGAGCTGGGTGCCGGTGAGCAGCGCCTTGTATACGAGCGTGCGGCACGAGAGCGAGCACACGAAGAACGGCTCGAGGGACCCCGCGTCGGCGATGCGGCGTTCGATCGTCCGGCGCGCGAGATAGAGCGAGCGTTCCCACGTCGTGTCGTCGTAGCGTCCGCCGTCAGGCGCGGCGATGACTGCCTGCCGGATGGTGGGACAGGAGGCGCGGGCACCGGCGCCGAGGATGTCCAGGTCCACGGGCACGTCGCGCCACCCGAGCACCGGGAGGCCCTCGCGGCACAGCACTTCCTCGATGATGGCGGTGGCGCGGCCGAGGGCGTCGTGCTCGCGCGGCAGGAAGAATGAGCCGACGGCGAATGGCTGCCCGGGCGCGAGTGCCAGTCCGCGGCTCGCCGCCTCCCGGTAGAACAGCGGGGCGGGGATCTGCGTGAGCAGCCCAGCGCCGTCGCCGGAGCGGTCAGTGGCCGCCGCGCCGCGGTGAGCGACCCGGGCCAGCGCCTGCAACGCGAGGCGCGCGATATCGGCGGAGCGTTGTCCAGACGCGCGGGCCACGAACCCCACGCCGCAGGCGTCGTGCTCCCGCCAGGGGTCGAGGCCACGCGCGCGGGCTTGGGCCCAACGCGATCGGTCGGCTGCGGGCATCGTGTCTCCTCTTCACGCCCGGTCAACAAAAAGGCCCGCTCGATTGGGAGCGGGCCGGGGGGGTTTGCCTTGAGTCGTCTACGCGCTTACGCCCGCCGTCCGCTCCCGTCGGTGGGAGTCGCCGGATTCAGAATTGCGACGGCCTTCAGCGTACAGTTGCGCGACATGTCGGACCCACCCAAACGTATTAACCCGAAAGCATTAATATTCACTGAACGGCATAAATATACCAGCTCGTTCGAGCCCGTCAAGGGGTGGGCGCGACCAGGCACTGCAGCTCGGTGAACGGGATCAACAGGTCGGCCATCGTCTCGTAGGTGCCGCGCTCGCGCAACTCCGTCGCCGCGCGGCGCACGAGACCCAGCGCGGCCTGGGCCACTCGGGGGCCGAGGCTCGCACGTTTTACGCCGAGCCGCTCGAGCTCGGGGATAACCGGGGCGGGAGGACCGGCAATGACATTCAACGGCCCTTCGATCTCGCGGGCGAGTCGTCCAATCGTCTCCCCGTCGCTCACGTGCGGAACGAACAGGCAGTCGGCTCCGGCGGCGTGGTAGGCGTTGGCGCGTCGCACGGCCGCGGTGAAGCGCTCCGAGGGCGACCAATCCTTGACCTCGAACGCGTCGGTGCGCGCGTTGATGACCAGCGGGACGCCGGCTGCCGCCCCGGCCTCGCGCATCGCGCGGATCCGGTCCTGCTGCAGCGCGACGTCCACCAGGCGACCGTCGTTCGTCCCGTCCTCGAGGTTCAGCCCCACGGCACCCGCCGCGATGACGCCGCGCGCGGTCTCGGCCGCGGCCTCCGGCGTCGGACCGTAGCCCGCTTCCATGTCGGCGGTCACCGGCACGCTCGCGCCGGACGCGATGCGGCGGACCACGGCGAGCATCTCGCCGCGACTGATGCGCTCGCCGTCGGCGTAGCCGAGCGCCCAGGCGACCCCGGCGCTCGACGTGGCGATGGCGGCGAACCCCGCACTCTCGATCAGACGGGCGGTGATCACGTCCCAGGCGTTGGGGAGCACCAGGATCCCCCCCTCCCGATGGAGCCGTCGGAACGCCTCCGCCTGGTCGCGCTGACTCGTCCGTTTCATCGCCCCTCCTGGTTCACAGCTTGTAGGTCTGCTTCGCCAGGTCGTAGGCGAGCGACCGCGCCATCAGGTGTGCGTCGCTCCTGTCGATGACGTGGCGCGCGACGAGCCCCGCGAGGAAGTTCGCGTCCACGCGGCGGGCCAGGTCGTGGCGGGCCGGAATCGAACAGAACGCGCGGGTGTCATCGTTGAAACCGGCGCTCTTGTAGATCCCAGCCGTCTCCGTGGTGCGCTCGCGGAAGCGCCGCATGCCTTCGAGCGAGTCGTGGAACCACCAGGGCGCGCCGAGGCGCATGGCCGGATAGTGGCCGGCAAGCGGCGCCAGCTCCCGGCTGTAGGTGGACTCGTCGAGCGTGAAGGCCACGAGCGTGAAACGCGGATCGTTGCCGTAGGCATTCAGCAGCGGGCGCAGGTTACGCGTGTACTCGGTAGCGACCGGAATGTCCCCGCCCCTATCGGGCCCGAACCGTTCGAACAGGGGTCGGTTGTGGTCCCGCAACGCGCCCGCATGAATCTGCATCACCAGCCCGTCCTCGAGCGACAGCCGGGCCATCTCCATGAGAAGATGGCCCGTGAAGCGCCGTTCGTCCGCCGGCGTCACGTCGCGCCGCCTCGCCCGCTGATACAGGACCTCCGCCTCGTTCGGGGGGAGCCAGGTCGTGTAGGGCTCGAGCACCGCGTGATCGGTGGCCGTAGCCCCCATGCTCTTGAAGAAGATGCGGCGATCCGCCAGGGCGTGTAGGAACTCGGCGTAGTCCACCAGGGGCGCGCCGTGCTCCCGGCCCAGGGCTTCCAGCTCGGCCGACCAACCGGGCGAGGCGATCTGGAACACCGCGTCCGGGCGGAAGCAGGGGATCACCCGTCCCTTCCACCCGGACTCCCGGATGGCGTGGTGGTGAGCCAGCGGATCGCTGGCCGTGTCGGTGGTGGCAAGGACCTCGATCGCGAAGCGCTCGAACAGCGCCCGCGGCCGGAATTCTCGTGAGGCGAGCTTCTCGGTGATTTCGTCGTAGATCCGCGGCGCCGTCTCAGGAGACAGCCGGTCGCCGACGCCGAACACCTCATGCAGTTCGTACTCGAGCCAGGCGGCGGTGGGGGTGCCGCGAAACAGGAAGTAGTGGTCGGCGAACCGCTGCCACACCTTGCAGGGATCGCTCTCGACGGGCGCTCCATCCCGGCGCGGCACCCCCAATGCCTCGAGCGGGACGCCGCTGGCGTACAGTAACCGCAGGACGTAGTGGTCGGGCTGGACCATCAGCGCCGCGGGCTCGGAGAAGGGCTCGTCCCGGGCCAGAAGCTGCGGATCCACGTGACCGTGGGGAGAGACGATGGGCAGCCGGCGGGTTTCCTCGTACAGCTCGCGCGCGACGCGGCGCACCGCGGGATCGGGATCGAAAAAGCGGTCCGGGTCGAGGACGGCGCTCACGCGTTAGACGACCGGCGCCCAGCCCGGGGCGTACTCCCGCTGCCAGAGCTTCATCGCCTCCTCGTCGCCCGTCGGACGGCCCGACGCCTCATCGGTGCGCAGGGCGCGGCCGGTCCACTGCGCGATGTTGCCGAGGTGGCCCAGCAGCACGCTCTTCGCCCCTTCCTCGATCGGCTGCCGCAGCGCGGCGCCGGTGCGGATCGCGTCCACGAAGTTGGCGATGTGCAGCGCGGTCATCTCGTCGTCGGCGGTGGTGTTGAGGCCGTTCCCCGCCTGCGCGGCGAGAGACGACTTCATCACCTTTTCCTTGAGATCGTACATGGTGTAGCCGTCGCGGTCGAGCACCACGCTGCCGGCGGTGCCCAGGATCGCTGTGCCGCGCGAGCGGCCGAACGTGGTCAGGCCGTTGCAGCTTTGCCCCTGCCAGATGATGGTCTTCCCGTCCGCGAACTCGAAGCAGACTTCCTGCGTGTCAGGAAACTCCCAGTCGTCGGCGAAGTGATAGCGGCCGCCGACGGACGTGACGCGGGTCGGGTAGGTCACGCCCAGCGCCCAGCGCGCGACGTCGATCTCGTGCGTGCCGTTGTTCAAGATCTCGCCTGTTCCCCAGCGCCGGAACCAATGCCAATTGTAGTGAATGATGTTGTCGCGGTACGGGGTATGGGGCGCCGGGCCCTGCCAGAGCTCGTAGTCCAGGTTCGCCGGGACGGGCGCTGCTTTCCCGCGGCCGATCGTGCCCCGCGTGTTGGCGTACCAGGTGCGCGCGAGATAGGGCTGCCCGATGGCGCCTGCCTTGATCGCCTGCATCATCTCGATCGAGCGTGGCGCGGAGCGCTGCTGCGTTCCCATCTGCACGACACGGCGATGCTTGCGCTGCGCCTCGACGAGCAGTTCGCCTTCGCGCGGGTTGTGTCCGCACGGCTTCTCCACGTAGACGTGCTTCCCCGCTTGCATCGCGAGCAGGGCCGCTGGGGTGTGCCAGTGGTCGGGCGCCGCGATCACCAGTGCGTCCACGTCCTTGTCCTCGAGCGCCTTCCGAAAGTCGCCCAGCCCTTTGGGAGACTTGCCCTGGACTTGGGCGACGGCGGACACGCCCTTCGCGAGCACCAGCGAATCGACGTCGCACACGTACGCCACCTCGGCCTGGGCCGTCCGGGCGAAGCCCCGTGCAAGCACGGTGCCCCGTCCGTTCATGCCCATGACCGCGACCACGACCTTGTCATTGGGAGAACGGACGAGGCCGAAGAGCGGCGATCGCGCGGCCGCCAACCCGAATCCCGCCGCCGAGGCGGTTTTCAAGAACTTGCGACGCTTCATAGGTCCCGAACCTTGATATTGCGGAAATAGACTTCGTCCCCGTGGTCCTGAAGGACGATGTGCGCCTTGCGGCGCGTGGCGAACCCCTCAATCGAGCGGAACTTGCTGGCCGCGAGGGCCGAATCCATCCGCGCCGTGCCGAGATCGAATTCCACGATCCGCTCGCCGTTCAACCAGTGCTCGCCATGATTCCCGCGGAAGATCACCGTGGAGCGGTTCCACTCGCCAACCGGCTTCAGGTGTTTCTTCTCGTTCGGTGGGAACAGGTCGTACAGCGCTCCGGCCCGGTGGCTCGGCAGCGCCCCATCGGGGTGGCGATCGTCGTCGAGGATCTGGTACTCGAACCCGAGCGCGGCGTGGTTAGGCGCCTGCGCCATGGAGAGCTCCTCGGACACGTTGTACTTCACGCCGCTGTTCGCCGCGGGCGTGACCTTCCACTCCCAGCTCAACTCGAAGTCACCGAACGTGTCCAGCGTCATCAGGTCGCCGCCCTGGGCAGGTTGTCCGTCCGCCAGCTTGGGGACGTTGCCGCTCGCAATCTTTTTGATCGCGCCATCCACCACCACCCAGTGGGCCGTGGGGACAGTGTCGTAGCCCAACCCGCGCCACCCGCGCAGGGTGCGACCGTCGAACAGCAGCCGCCAGCCGGCGGCTCGCTCGGGGGCGCTCAGATCGTTCGAGCGTGTCTGGGCGCCGAGCGCCGCGCTTTGAGCCGTCAGGGCGAGGACCCACCATCGAGCCTTGATCATGTTCACAGCGTCACTCCTTCGAGATGGTGATCTCGCCGTACGGGTCAAGAATGGGGGCTCCGGCGGGCGGCGTCGAGCCCGGCGAGCGCACCGCGCATGTAAGCGAGCGACTGTTTCATTCCGGGCAGCGGGTCATCGGCGTCGATCTCGTACTCCAGGTTGACGTAGCCGCGATACCCGATGGTCTCGAGCTGTCGAAAGATCGCAGCGATGGGGATGACGCCCTCGCCCACGATGCACTGACTCTCAGCGGTCCTCGGATCGCGCAGGTCCTTGGCGTGCATGTCGAGGACTCGCGGACCCGCATCGGCGATTGCCCGCACCACGTCCGTGCCCGCCCGCACGGTGTGCCCGATATCGATGCACAGTCCCATCCGGCGGTCCATGTTGCGCAGGTGCTTCAGTGCGTCATACGGGGAAGGGAACCGCTTGTCCTCCGGACCGTGATTGTGGATCGCCACCTTGATGTCGTACTGCTTGGCGAACCACTCGACACGCGGCAGGATCTGGGCGTCGGCGTGTGCGGCGATCAGCGGCATGCCGGCCGCCTGGGCGTATGCGAAGTATTTCCCTACGTCCTCGTCTGTATCCTGCTCGAAGGTGATCACACCACCGCCCACGATGTGCAAGCCCGCACCCTCGATTTCGCGCCGCGCGGTCGCCAGCTGGTCGGGCGACAGCTCGTAGGGCAGGTGCACGGACTTGAGGTTGATATACGGCGTGCCGAGTGCCTTCACCATTTCGATCGCTTTGTCGCGGGAGAAGTTGCGGAGCGAGTAGCTCGCGACGCCCAGCCTCAATGGCTCGGGCCTCACCCCCTGTCCCCCTCTCCACAACTTGGAGAGGGGGAACGAGGGGGTCAGAGCTGCCCCCGCTACACCCACGGCGGTGGCGGTGAGGAAGGTGCGTCGCGGCACAGGTTGGTCGGGCATGTTCGGTACCTCGTAGCGGTTCATCCAGTAGTCGCGGGCTCGAGCCGCGGGGCGAGGAGGTGAATGATGGTCCAGGCCGCGACATAGGCCAGCCCGCAGACGATGAAGATGGGCGTATAGTCGTTGCCGTTCGCCTGGAGGATCCGGCCCGTGACACGTTGAAACGCCCAGCCGCCTATGCCGCCCGCGAACGCGCCGATTCCCACTACCGAGCCCACCGCCGCGCGCGGGAACATGTCGCTCGCGAGCGTATACACATTGGCCGACCACGCCTGGTGCGCCGCCGCAGCGACGCCGACAATCAGCACGGCGGTCCACACGCTCCCCGCCAGAGGCGCGAACGCCGTTGGGACGATCAGGAGCGCCATGGCGAGCATCGCGGTCTTCCGCGCCCGATTGACCGTCCAGCCGCGCTTGATCAGGGCGCCCGAGAGCCACCCTCCGCCGATCGAGCCGACATCGGCCACCACGTACACGACGATGAGCGGGAGTGCCACCTGCGCCAGCCTGATCCCGTACCGGGCGTCCAGGAATTTCGGGAGCCAGTACAGGTAGAACCACCAGATCGGATCGGCCAAGAATTTTCCCGCCGCGACCGCCCACGTTTGCCTAAACCCGAGCAGGCGGATCCACGATACACGGGTGTTCTCGGGGTCGGGCGGGTCGCTGCGAATATGTGCCAGCTCGTCGCTCGAGACACGCGGGTTCGACTCGGGACTGCGGTACACGGCGAGCCACAGGAGCAGCCAGACGAACCCGAGCGAGCCCGTCGCGATGAATGCCCACCGCCAACCCCACGTGAGCGCGATCCAGGGGACCAGGAGCGGTGTGACAATCGCACCGGTGTTCGTCCCCGCGTTGAAGATGCCGGTCGCGAGCGCCCGCTCTTTCTTGGGGAACCACTCGGCGACGGCCTTGATGGCGCCGGGAAAATTCGCCGACTCGGCCACGCCCAGCAGGGCGCGCGCGGCGGAGAACAGGGCCGTCGTACGGGCGAACGCGTGTGCCATGGCTGCCAGACTCCACCCGATGACGGCCGACGCGAACCCGCGCCGCACGCCTATCCGGTCGAACAGCCGCCCCGCCGCGAGGAACCCGAAGGCGTAGGGCAGGCTGAACCACGACACCACGTCGCCGTAGGCGGCCTCCGACCACCCGAGCTCGCGCTGCAGCGTGGGCGCCAGGATCCCGAGCACCTGGCGGTCGACATAGTTGATGGTGGTGACCACGAACAGCAGCGCGCATACCGTCCAGCGGTATCCGATCCGCCGGGGCGCGACCGCCGTACTCACTTGTCGCTCCGGGAAAGGGCTTCCCACAGACCTTGCAGGTACGTCACGCCGAGCGCCCGATCGTACAGTCCGTAACCAGGGCGGCCGGTTTCGCCCCAGATCATACGGCCGTGATCGGGGCGCATCGGGCCCGCGAATCCGACGTCCCTCAGGGCGCAGAGCACCTGCAACAGATCCACGCTGCCGCACGGAGAGGGATGGGCAGTCTCGTGAAACCGCCGCTCGCCCGTGACCCGGACGTTGCGACAGTGAGCAAAGTGAATGCGTCCCGCCAAACGACGCACCATGGCCGGCAGATCGTTCTCGGGGCTCACGCCGAGTGAGCCGGTGCAGAAGGTCACGCCGTTCGCCGGGCTGTCCACGAGTGCGACGAGGCGCTCCAGGGCCCGGGCATTGGTGATGATCCGCGGCAGCCCGAAGATCGACCAGGGAGGGTCATCGGGATGGATCGCGAGCCGCACGCCGGCGCGCCCGGCCACCGGCACGACACGCTCCAGAAAGTACGCCAGGTTGTCCCACAGGCGCTCCGCGTCCACGCCGCGGTAGGCGGCGAGCAGCGCTTGGAGATCGGCGGGTTGATACGCCGTGGCCCACCCCGGGAGCTGTCCCGTGCCACGCGACAGATCGATAGCCGCGAGCGCTCGGTCGTCGTACGCGAGCGCCGTCGAGCCGTCCGGCAGTCGCATGGCGAGATCGGTCCGTGTCCAGTCGAACACCGGCATGAAGTTGTAGCACAACACGGGAATGCCGAGCTCGCCCATACTCGCGATGCTGACGCAGTAGTTGTCGATGAGCCGATCGCGCCCCGGTCGTCCCAGCTTGATGTCCTCGTGCACCGGTATGCTCTCGACCACGGCAAAGCGGAGCCCGGCGTCCTCGATGAGAGCCTTGAGCGTGCCGAGGCGCGCCCGGCTCCAGGCGTCGCCGACCGACACGTCGTACAGCGCGCTCACGACACCCGTGACACCGGGGATCTGTCGAATGTGGGCGAGCGGGATCGGGTCGGCCGCGCCGAACCAGCGGAAGCTCGGGATCATGCGCGGAGCAGCTCCTCCACCTCTCGAACGCTGGCGCGACTGAAGTCGCCGGGAACGGTGAGCTTGAGCGCGCTCGCCGCCACCGCGAACTCGAGCGCACCGGCCGGCGCGTCCCCGCCGAGGAGGCGCGCGATCAGCGCCGCCGCGAAGCTGTCGCCGCCGCCCACCCGGTCCACCACCTGCACGCAGTGCCGTCGACTGGTCACCAACCGGCGACTCTTCGCATCGTACAGCACGGCGCTCCACCCATGCTCCCGAGCCCCGAGCACTTCGCGCCGCGTGAGGGCCACGAGCTGCACTCCGGACCGCTCTGCAACCCGCACCGCGAGGTCGCGCGCGAGCTCGGGAGTCGCAAGCGACGTTTCGTCCGCGTCGATCCCGAGCATCGCCCGCACCGCCGTCGGGTTGGCGATCAAGACCGTCGCCTGTCGGACCAGGGGCTCGACCAGCGGTCGCGGGTCGCGGTCCCGCCACAGCGCTTCGCGGTAGTTCAAGTCGAAGCTGACGGGTATGTCTTGTTCGCGCGCACGGGCGATCGCGCCCGCGAGCACGGCGGCCGGCCCGTCGCCCAGCGC
>DASQAM010000066.1:0-10977 GCA_035635735.1 Gemmatimonadales bacterium
ACCAAACGGCAGCGACCTGCCGATCGGTGTGGTGGGCCTCTCGAACGTTGATCGACGCTTCAAGACGGCGGGCTCCCTGTGGGCCGTGCTCGGGCGCAAGCGATACGGCGGCTTCGCTCCGCGCGCATCGTCCAAGCTGCTCACGTTGGCGTTCACCGAGCTGGGGCTCGAATCGGTGGGCGCTTGGACCGTCGAGATCAACGTGTCTGCGCGTCGCGGCTTGGAGCAGCTCGGGTTCCGCTACATCGGGCGCCAGCGGCGCTGCCACTGGATCGACGGCCAGCCGTATGACCGGCTGCTGTACGACCTCCTCGCCAGCGAACACCGGGAGCTGCCGGATGCGTGACACCCGAGACCTCGAGACGCGGATTGCTGAGCTGTTCGCGGACCGCCTGCAGATCGAAGTGCCGGCGGCAGACGTCGATCTGTTCGCCGCGGGCATCGTGGACTCCCTCATGTTCGTCAAGCTGCTGGCGTCCCTCGAAGAACAGTTCTCCATCCACGTATCGTTCCAAGAGCTCGAGATCGACGACTTCCGGACGCTGCGACAGATCGCGGGCTTCGTCGCCGCGAAGCAGGCCGCGACCGGGAAGTCGCGGCGGGTAAGCGCAGCGGGCTAGCGCCTCATTCGTTCTCTTCTTCCTCAGCCTGCCGGAACTCGTCGCGCAGCCGATGCCGCCGTGACAGCATGAAGAACGCGATCGCCGCACCGATCAGATTCCCGCCGAGGATCCGGGCCCAGGCGAGCTCCCCCAGCCCCATGTGGGACAGCAGCACGGTGACCATCACAAAGCCGAACTCGATGACGAGGAACCCGAACGCCATGCCGATCACGAGACTCGGCTCGCGCGCGGCGCCGTGGACCAGGGACACGATGACGATGCCGTAAAGGACGTTGAACAGGTAATGCAGGATTGTGAAGAGGGTGAGGCCGCCCAGCACAGTGAAGGTGCGGAACGGCTGTCCCACGGCGGCGTCGACGACGGCGAGCCAGACCCAGATGCTCGTCGCGACGACCCCGCCGAGCCAAGCGCCCTCACGCAGCGAGTCGTGTTTGCGCGCCATCGAGAGACCTCCCAGCTACGGCGAGCCGCCTTCCTTCTGCCGCAGCAGCGTGTCGACCAGGGCGACCAGGGTGGCGGCCTCGAACGGTTTTGTGACGAAGCGATCGGCGCCCAGGGCCACCGCGTGCCCCCCCACATCGATCGCTCCCGCGCTCTTGACCCCGGACATCGCGACGATCTTCACCGCCGGCCACTCGCGGCGCAGCCGGCCAATCGTCTGCAGCCCACCCTGCCCGGGCATGAAGATGTCCACGATCACGACATCGGCGGCGTGCCGCTCGTACGCGCGAATCCCTGCGTCGCCGTCCGCCGCCTGTCGGACTTCATGGCCGGCGTGCTCCAGATGCTTCGTCAGGGCTTGGCGGAGCGTGACGTCGTCGTCGATGATCAGCAGGCGGGCCATGTCACCCAACTCGTTCCTTTGACAACAGCCGCTCAGCGAAGTCCATGCGCTCCTCGATTTCGCCGAGCCTGCGCTGCATGTCGTCGAGCCCCTGCGTGAGGCGCGCAACATCGGGCTCGGTGGCCGTCTGCCCTGCGCTCTTATCCGTGCTTCCGATCAGCCGGCGCACCACCACTTGCGCGCATGCGACCACGCAGACGACGAACGCGGTGCCGATGGCCCAGCTCGGAATGCTCCACACGCTCCACCTCCTGCGCGGCTGCTGCGCGGCAAAGAGGCGCCGGTCGGAATCGAACCGACGAATAGAGGTTTTGCAGACCTCTGCCTTACCACTTGGCTACGGCGCCGCGAGACGTAAACTCGCAATCTACTTGGACTTTCTCAACCCACCCCCGGAAGCTCTTCCGACCTCCTTTAAACCTCTGTCGTGCCGCAGGCTTACAGTACCGCAGAGTCACGAACGGCTGAGATCTCTGGCCTTCTCAGTGCACTCGAGGAATACGCCCTTAGCCAAGAGTCGGTGGGGGGATTTTTGTGGGTAGATGTCGTCAGGGGGCCGTGGCGAGAATGCTGGTTCACATTCTCTCTCTGGCCTGGCACTCCTTGACAATATTGAATCATGTTATATGATTTAACATCGTTATGGCAGCTCGCTCGATTCCCAGTCTTGCCCGCCGCGAGCGGGAGCGCGCCGCGACGCGTCAGAAGATCCTGAACGCGGCGCGGCGGATGCTGGTGGATCACGGGTACGAAGGGACGACGATGCGCGCCATCGCCGCCAAGATTGGGTATACGCCGACCGCGATTTACCACTACTTCAAAGACAAAGACGCCCTGGTGGCCGAGCTCTCCGCACTCGACTACCGCGCGTTTTCCCAGGCCCTGCAGCGGACGGGGACCGCCGGGGATCCGGTTGACCGCTTGGGCAAGATTGGGGCAGCGTATGTCGAGTTTGGCCTAACCCACCCCATGCAGTATCAGTTCCTCTTCATGATGCGCCGGCCCAAGGGCGCCGCGAGGAGCGTGCAGGGGGATCCCGACAAGGAGGCCTACGGGTTCCTGCGCCAAACCTGCGCCGAGGCCATTGCCACAGGGCGACTGCGCCCCGAGTTCACCGATCCCGACGAGCTCGCCCAAATGGCGTGGGGCTCCGTCCACGGGCTTGTCGCGCTCCGAGTGGCTAAGGGTGACGACCCGTCCTTTCCGTGGCGGGATGTGCGCCAGGTTCGCGAGAAGCTTAGTGGCGTGTTCCGGCGGGGTCTAGCGCGGGGAACCGAGGGGTAATTTTTTTTGTTTTATATGTAACAATGTTAGATAATGTGACAATGTTATCACTCAATCAAAAGAACGGAGGGTAAAGCGATGTCCTCAACCAATCTCGTCGCCCGTGCACTCGTGCTGGCCGGGCTCGTAGGCGCGCTGTCGCTTCCGAACACCGCGCGCGCACAGTCGGTGACCCCAGAGAGGGCGCTTCTCAATCGGTTGCCCGGAATCCCATCTGGCCCCGCTACGGCTTTCACTCGCGTTCAGGCTCCCGCTGCGGCGCAGCCTGCCGTCATTGATGGCGAGCGGGCGCTCTTGAACCGGTCCCAAACAATCATCCTCCAGCCGGTCGAATCGGCAACGCCGGTCGTCGCCGACGCGTCCGTGGACGGCGTGAAGGCCTTGCTGAACCGGTCGAGTTCGTAACCGGCCGTCGCGCGGCACCGCCGTCAGCCTCGCGGCACGGCGGCGGTGCACAGCGACACCACATGCAGGAGCGGAGAACCACGACTATGGACAAGGCAATACTGGTGCTTTTGGGAACGCTGACGGGCATCGCGAGTCCAGTGCGGAGCAGGGCGCAGGACACCGTTGTCGCAACGTCGCCCACGATCCTGGCCTTTTCTGGCCAGGCGCAACGGTTCCTCGCGCTGCAGTACCGCGCGTTCGCGACCGAATTCATGGGCTGCCTGCTCGGAGAAGTCCGCGGCGATACCGTCTTGATCGAACGAATCGCGCCAGCTGACGTCGACCCCGCGCAATCCACCGCCACGCGCGTGATGCCCCAGCAGACCTGCGAGGCCGCGGGGTGGGGATCGACGCTGGGCGTCATTCATAGTCACCCCACCGGCGAGCGCTGCTGGTACTTCTTTCCGGGTACCTCCGTGCCCACCTCCGATGGGTACTCGTTCCTGCTCGGCTCCTACTCCGTGGATGCGATCATGTGCGGCGACCGCGTGGTGTGGGTCGCCCGCAATCAGCCCCAACGAGAGATCACGCTTTTGGGAACGCAGGCGGCGATGCGAACCACTCGCCTGACCTCGGTCGATCATTGACGTGAAGGCGCTTCGGGAGATGACAATGCACACGGCATTCCGCTTCACAGGCTTGGCCCTACTCTTCGCGGCGTGGACCGTGGTGGTTCCTCCGGCCCGGCTCGCGGCGCAAGAGAAACACGATCCTTTGGGTCGCCTCGTCACGGAGGCGCTCGCTCGTAACCTCGGCCTGACCGCCGAGCGCCTCGCGGACCAGCGGGCCGCGGCGGATGTCCGTGCTGCTCGGGGCCTCTTTCTGCCATCCCTCGGCGTCGCGTCGCGCTACTCGTACTTGGACGGCGTGCCGAACATCGGTGACTTCGTCAACCCGGCCTATGCTGCGCTCAACGGCCTGCTGGGCCAGAATCGCTTTCCGACGAACCTCGACATCACGCTACCGCAGCGGCACGACTCGCACGTCGAGCTGCGCCAGCCGCTCTTCAACGCCGGCATTCTCGCGAACTACGCGGCGGCACGAGGCCGTGCCGATGGCCAGCGCTTTGCACTCGTCGCCGCGGCGCGCCGGCTCGCGGCCGACGTACAGATTGCCTACCTCGGTGAGGCAAGCGCCCGGCGCGCAGTCGAGATCTACGCCGCTTCGCTCACGCTCGTGCAAGAGAACGAGCGCGTCGCCGAACGGCTCGTAGCGGCTGGACGGGCAACCCCGGAAGCCGTGTTCCGGGCCCGCGCGGACCGCAGTGAGATCGAGCAGCAGCTGGCAGAGGCTCGGCAGCGGGACGCCGCCGCAGCCCGCGTCCTGAACCAGATCCTGCGCCGCCCCCTGGAAGCGCCGGTGGATGCGATTCCCGACAGCGCGCTCGACATGCCGCTTCCAATCGGAGTAGACAGCGCGGTTTCGCACGCCCTCGGGTACCGCGAGGAGCTGCGCGAGGTGGACGCCGGTATCCGTACCGGACAGGCGGGCGTGCGGGGTGCGACGGCCGCGTTTCTCCCAAGCGTCGCGCTGGCCGTCGACTACGGGTTCCAGAGCCGCGACCTCGCGTTCCGGTCCAGCCAGGACTATTGGGCCGTCTCCGTCGTCGTTTCCTGGAACCTCTTCAACGGCGGCCAGGACGCCGCCCGTCGCACAGCCGCACAGCTCGACGTAGAACGCACCCGTACGGTCCGCATGGACCTCGAGGACCGGATCGGGCTCGAGGTCCTTACCGCTTACGATGCCGCCGCGGTCGCCCACGCGGCGATCGCGACGGCGGACGACCGTCTGGAGGCGGCCCGCCGGACGTTCCAGCTCGTTCGCCGCCGGTACGAGGAAGGCGTCGCGAGCCCGATCGACCTCGTCGACGCACGGACGGCCCTCACGGCCGCCGAGCTCAACCGCGTGGTGACCGCCTACCAGTACGCTATCCACTATGTCGACCTCGAACGCGCTGCTGCGTTGCGCGACCTCGCGGTCTTCGACAAGGAGCAGCCATGAACCGGGTCCTTTCCATTCTGCTGTTGTCCATCGCCATCGCGGGTTGCGCCCGGGGCCGCGCTGCAGCGCCCGGCGCTCGGGACAAAACCCTCGTAGCGGTGCGCGTCGGGCACGTGGCTTTCGAGTTGGTGACACGGCCCGTGACGGCTACCGGGACGCTTGGTCCGAAAGAAGAGGTTCCGCTCAGCTTCAAAGTGGGCGGGGTCATCGCTCAGATGCGGGTCGACGAAGGTCAGTCTGTCCGCGCGGGGGATACCCTGGCATTGCTGGACTTGAGCGAGATTGACGCAGCCGTCGTCCGGGCAAGAAGCGCTTCTGAGAAAGCCGAGCGTGACCTGACGCGGGCGCAGCGGCTCTATGGCGACAGCGTGGCGACGCTCGAGCAGGCGCAGAATGCCGAGACCGGCCGCGATGTGGCCCGGGCAGAGCTCGAGACGGCGACGTTCAACCGGCGCTACGCCATCATCGTCGCGCCCGCCTCGGGCGTGATTCTGAAGCGCTCGGCCGAGCCCGGGGAGCTGGTCCAGGCCGGCATGCCGATTCTCAGACTGGGCAGCCACGCACGGGGCGTCGTGGTGCGTGCGGGACTGGCCGACCGCGACGTGGTTCGCGTGCGACTCGGCGATCGCGCCGTTGTGCGGTTCGACGCGTTCCCGGACCGGACATTTGAGGGCACCGTGACGGAGCTCGCCGGCGCGTCCGACCCGATGACGGGCACGTACGACGTCGAGGTGACGGTCCCCCCCCTTGCCGCGTCCCAGCTCGCGAGCGGGCTCGTCGGTCAGGTCGAGATCCGTCCTGCCGCGACGCACACGATCGCGCTCATACCGATTGAATCACTGCTTGAGGCCGACGGCTCGCATGCCACGGTGTTCGCGGTCTCCGCCGACGGCCGGCGCGCCGAGCGACGCTCGGTGACGATCGCGTTCCTCACGGGCGACCGCGTCGCGGTGACGACCGGGCTCGAGGGTGTCGCGACCGTCGTCACCGATGGCGCCGCGTACCTGGACGATGGAACGACGCTGAGGATACGGCCATGAAGCTGACCGCGTTTGCCGTCAAGCATTGGCAGTTCACTGTCATCCTCTTCACGATGCTGGCGGCGCTGGGGCTGACGTCGCTTGCCACGATACCGCGGGGCGAGGACCCACCCATCGACTTCCCGACGTTCACGGTGGTCGCGGTGTACCCGGGCGCGAACCCGAGCGACCTGGAGCGGCTCGTCGTGAAGCAGATCGAGGACACGCTCCACCGGCTGGACGATGTCAAGAACATCACCAGCCGCATCCGCTCGGGTGTGGCGCGCATCGAGATCGAGTTCGATCCAAACCAGGACGCGGACAAGAAGTACGACGACGTCGTGCGCGAGGTGAACGCGTTGCGTCCCGAGCTCCCCGACCTCGTGCAACTCACCATCTACAAGGCCAGTACCCTGGACGTCAACATCGTACAGGTGGCCCTCGTGTCGGACCTGGCGCCGTACCGCCTGCTCGACTCGCTGGCCGAGCAGCTGGAAGATCGCCTCAGCGCGCTGCCCGGGGTGCGCACTGCGGAGCGCTGGGGCGCGCCCCAGCGTCAGGTGGATGTCGCCCTGGACCTCGGGCGGCTGGCGCAGTTTGGGTTGCCCGTGGGACAGGTGCTCGGCGCGATCGGGGGCGAGAGCGTCGACATTCCGGGCGGCGATGCGGACGAGGGGCCCAAAAGCTTCAGCGTCCGCTCATCGGGCGGGTACGAGACGTTGGCCCAGGTGCGCGGCACCGTCGTACGAGGGGGGAACGGCAGGCTCGTGCGCGTGGGCGACGTGGCGCAGGTCGCCTGGGGCTATGGTGACTCCACCTACCGGGCCCGCTTCAACGGCCGGCGGGCGGTGTTCGTGACGGCCACCCAACGGGCGGGTACCACGGTCCAGGCGGTGCGGAACGAGATCTATGCTGAGCTCGATCGTTTCCGGCGCGAGCTCCCACCCGGCGTGGTTCTGGCGCGGGGCTTCGATCAGGCCGCGAACGTGTCGCATCGGCTCGGGCGTTTGGGCGAGGATTTCCTTATTGCGCTCGGGCTCGTGCTCCTAACCCTGCTGCCGCTCGGACCGAGGGCGGCGGCCGTCGTCATGATCTCGATCCCGCTGTCGCTCGCGATGGCGTTGACCGGCCTCGCGTGGACGGGCTTCACGCTGAACGGGCTCACGATCGTGGGGATGGTGGTCGCGCTCGGCTTGCTGGTGGACGACTCGATCGTTGTAGTCGAAAACATCACGCGATTCCGGCGCGCGGGGCACTCCCGGGTCGACGCCGCCATTCTCGCGACCCGGCAGATCTCGGTCGCCGTGCTGGGCGCCACGGCCACCTTGGTGTTTTCGTTCGTGCCGTTGCTGTTCCTTCCGGGCGGGCCGGGCCGCTACATCCGGTCGCTGCCGGTCGCGGTGATCGCCACGGTGGTGGCGTCGCTGTTCGTATCGCTCACGATCATCCCCTGGCTGTCCAGCGTGCTGTTGGGCAAAGACGAGGGCCCGGAGGGAAACAGGTTCCTGCGGGCATTCGACCGCGGCATCCATGCGAGCTATGCGCCGCTGCTCGAACGGGCCCTGCGCCGTCCGGCGTGGATGCTGGCGATCAGCGCCACGTTCGTGGCGGCCTCCTTCGCGCTCGTTCCTGTCGTGGGATTCTCGCTGTTTCCGAAAGCGGAGACGCCGCAATTCCGCGTGGACATCACCGCGCCCGAGGGCGCGAGCATCGCGGTGACCGATTCGGCCGCCCGCTTCGCGGAGCGGGTGCTCCGGAGGACGCCGGGCGTGAAGGCGATATACACCTCGGTCGGTCACGATAACCCGCGGATTTATTACAACGTGGCGTCACGGACCGACGACGCGAGGATCGGCCAGCTCTTCGTGCTGCTGGACCGTTACGAGCCGGGCAAGACTCCGCGTCTGCTCGATTCGCTGCGGGCCGAATTTGCGGCGTATCCGGGTGCCGAAATCGCGCTGCGCGAGTTCGAGAATGGGCCGCCGGTCGACGCGCCGATCGCGATGCGGATCGAGGGACCCTCGCTCGACTCGCTGGGAGTGATCGCGGCGCAGGTCGAGCGCCTGCTCAAGTCGACGCCCGGCACGCAGTACGTCACGAATCCGGTACGCCTGGCCCGCACCGATCTCCGCGTGGCGATCGACCGCTCCAAGGCCGGCCTACTCGGCATCCAGACGGTCGAGATCGACCGGACCGTGCGACTCGGTCTGGCCGGTCTCGAGGCGGGGACGTTGCGCGAGTCGGATGGTGAATCGCGGCCGGTCGTGCTGCGCCTGGCGCGTTCAGGGGGGGACCGCGCGGCGCCGGCGGACCTGGAGCGGGTGTACGTCTCCTCGATGAACGGCCACTTGGCGCCGCTCGCGCAGGTGGCGGACCTGCGGTTCGAGCGTGCGGTCTCGGAGATCCAGCGCCACAATCGCATCCGGAGCGTCACGGTCACGGCCAACGTGCAAACGGGCTACAACACGGACCGAATCACCCGCCAGGTCGTGGCCCAACTTCGCCGGCTCGCGCTGCCATCCGGATACCGTATCGCGGCGGCCGGAGAGATCGAGAGCCGGCAGGAGAGCTTCGGGGGCGTGGGCGGCGCGATCATCGTGGCGACGTTCGCCATCCTCGCAATCCTCGTGCTCGAGTTCCGCACCTTCCGCTCGACGCTGATCGTGGCGTCGGTCATTCCGCTCGGGTTGGCCGGGGGCATTCTCGCACTCCTGGCCGCGGGTCAGACCCTGTCTTTCGCTGCGACGATTGGGTTCGTGGCCTTGATCGGCATCGAGATCAAGACGTCCATCCTGCTCGTCGATCTGACGAACCGGCTGCGGGCCGAAGGCATGGATCTCGAGTCCGCGATTCGCAAGGCGGGCGAAGTGCGGTTCCTGCCGATCGTGCTCACGAGCCTGACCGCGATTGGCGGGCTGCTGCCGATCGCCCTTCAGGGTAGCGGGCTGTACGCGCCGCTCGCGTGGGTAATCATCGGTGGGCTCGTCTCGAGCACACTACTCGCCCGGATCGTTACACCGGTCATGTACAAGCTCTTGGTTCCGGCTGTTGGATCACATTAGGAGGCACAATGACGCAGACGGTTCTTGTCACAGGCGCGTCGTCCGGCATCGGCAAAGGCACGGCGCTACTGCTTCAGCGGGAGGGATTCACGGTGTTCGGCACGACGCGGCGGCCGGACGCCGTCGGTCCACAAGAGTTCCCCATGCTCCCCCTCGACGTGCGGTTGGATGACTCGGTCAAGACTTGCTTCGACTCCCTGTTTTCCAAGGTTGATCGTCTCGACGTGCTGATTGACAACGCGGGGTACGCGCTCACCGGCGCAGCCGAGGAAACGACGCTCGCCGAAGCTAAAGCGCAATTCGAAACCAACTTCTTCGGTGCGGTACGCGTGGTGAACGCGGCGTTGCCGACCATGCGAGCGGCCCGAGCGGGAAAGATCATCATCATCGGTTCGCTCGCGGGGCTGACCGCCATTCCGTTCAGCGCGTTCTATTCCGCCACGAAGTTTGCGCTCGAAGGGTATGCGGAAGCATTGTGGCACGAGCTGCGGCCATTCGGCATTAGTGTTACGCTGGTCGAGCCGGGATTCGTGCGTACCCGGTTGGGCGAGGTGTCCCAGGTCGCGGCGGGGCCCCTGCCCGTGTATGCGGATTTCGAGAAGCGTGCCCTCCGAGCGATCGACGGCGCCGTCTCGCGGGGCATTGCGCCGGAGCGCGTGGCTGCACGCGTGCTCGGAATCGTTCAGAGCGATCAGCCACGTCTGCGCTACCGCGTGGGCGCCGATGCGACCTGGCTGCCGCGCCTAAAGAACGTGGCGCCGTGGCGCGTCTTCGCGGCGGGCGTGAGGCGCTCGTTCGGACTGGATTCGAACAGCTGACAAGGGGAGCGGAGTGTCTTGGCCTCCGGTACGCACCGCCCTGCGCCATCTCTCGCGGTAGTTAACAGCCTCATCAAGCCCGAGTTCGCCCTTGGAGGCTGCGTTCATCTCAACCGATGCGAGAGCGAGGTCCTCGCACGTGGAATGCGGTGGCACCGATGACCCGCAAAGCCCGCGAAGGACGCGTTCGAACTCCAACACGCCATCTTGAAGGGCCTCGAATCGCCATTCTACCTGGTTGGGCATGTAGTCAGGTGCGGCCTAACGGATCGCGCTCAAGCTAGGGGCGACTCGCCCGCAGCGCAGTTGCTGTTGAACGATAATTCGTGCGCGCCAGCGCACAACACTCCGCTTCCCCTAAGGCGATCACCGCCCGCTGGCGATTCCGCTACGTCGGGCATCCGGGCACCTCCAGGCACCGACCCGCGCTGTGGGGATTTTTGTGGGTAGACACGGCCGGATCCGAGCGGACTCTCGCGACTCGGCGCGATCTTGCCGTTTCGCTACGTCGTCTGGGAGCTACCTGTTGGGAGATCGCCGGACAGGAACAGAAGGGAAGGAGCGATTTTGCAGACCTCGGCCTTACCACTTGGCTACGGCGCCAGGAGAGGTCATAACTTCGCCTAGGCGTTCGAGTTTCTCAACCCTCACAGAGGTCCCGATCTCGACGCGGGTTGCGCACTCCGACGTAAATCAACGTCAAACCGGATCGACGCTCCGCTCGATGCGCCGATCGGGAACGAACCAAATGACCGCGACCAGCACAAAGAGGGCGTCTGCGATCCAGACTTTAAGAAAGGCGAGCAGGATCGCCGAGGCATAGAGCAGCGCCGACAACTTGCCCTTCAGGTCCCGCCCGACGGCACGCGCGAGCAGCGA
>DASQAM010000067.1:0-22357 GCA_035635735.1 Gemmatimonadales bacterium
CCTGTACGACTGGAGCGGCGTGCCGGCCGCGTGGCGGGGATTGCCGTTCGAGCCCCCGCCCGTGCAAATGACCGTGCGGCTGACGATCGCGGGCCAACCGCTGACGCTGTCCCACGAGGTGGTGTACCGCTATCGGGATCAAGGCACCGGCGAGGTGCGGCGCCCGTTGTTCGTGACTCGACCGTTCGACGTCGCGGTGACCCCGGAGCTCGTGGTCTGGCCGGTGGACGGGACGGCCGGCGGCATCCGGCACTTCACCATCACGGTGACCAACCGCACGCGCGGGCCGGCCGTCGCCCGGATCGCGTTGACGACGCCCCCGGGGTGGACCACGCTCCGGCCGGACAGTCTCTCGTTCGAGCGAGAGGACGAATCGAAGAGCCTGTCCATCACGCTGGCGCCCCCGGCGTCGGTCCGGTCCGGCGAATACGAGCTCAAGGCCGCCGCGCTTGCCGGAGGCCGCGACCGGAGCGACGGGGCGCTCGCGCTCATCGACTACCCGCATATCCGGCCACGCGCGGTCGTCCACGCCTCGACGGCCGAGCTGCGTGCGGCGCGTATCGCGTTGCCGACGCTGGCACGCGTCGGCTACGTGCGGGGCGCGTCCGATCGCGTGCCCGAGGCGCTGCAGGCGGTAGGCGTGCCGATCGAGCTGCTCGGTCCCGATACGCTCGCGCGCGGGGATCTTTCCCGGTACGACGCGATCGTGATCGGCAGCCGGGCGTACGAGACCGAGCCCGCGCTCGTCGCGAGCAACGGACGGCTGCTGGACTACGTCCGCGCCGGCGGTCTCGTGATCGTCCAGTATCAGCAGTATCCGTTTGTGAACAGTGGCTTCGCGCCGTATCGCTTTTCGATCGCGCGCCCCCACGACCGGGTGACCGACGAGACCGCGGCGGTGACGGTCCTGGACTCCGCGAGCCCCGTGTTCCACGTTCCCAACGAAATCGGGCCCGACGACTGGCGTGGCTGGGTGCAGGAGCGGGGACTGTATTTCGCGCACGATTGGGATCCCGCCTACACGCCGCTCGTCGAGATGCACGATCCCGGCGAGCCGCCGCTCCAGGGCGGACTGCTCGTGGCCGCGGTGGGCAAGGGCAGGTACGTGTACACCGGGCTGAGCTTCTTCCGGCAGCTGCCGGCGGGTGTCCCGGGGGCGTATCGGTTGTTTGCGAACCTGCTGACGCTCCGGAAATAGCGAAATGCGGAGTGCGGAATGCGGAGTGCGGAATGGACCGCGCGGGCGCCGAGTCCGGAGGCCCGCACCAAGTATCGAACCTTCCTCTTCAATTCCGCATTCCGCACTCCGCATTCCGCACTTGTTGATCGGCGCAGCCATGCTCGCCCTGCTTTCGACCGCTTGTCAGGGCGACGGTCGCACGCCGCTCGTGATCTACTCGCCCCACGGTCGCGATCTCCTGACCCTGCTCGAGCGCCGTTTCGAGCAGCTCCACCCCGACGTCGACGTGCGGTGGCTCGACATGGGCTCGCAGGAGGTGTACGACCGCCTGCGCTCTGAGCGCGCCAACCCGCAGGCGGACGTGTGGTTCGGCGGTCCCGCGACGATCTTCGCGCTCGGCGCGCGTGACTCGCTGCTCGAGTCGTTCCGGCCGACCTGGGTGGAGGCGGTAGAGCCGCACGGCCGCGGGCCCGGCGACTTGTATTCCGCCGCCTACGAGACGCCCGCGGTGATTGTCTACGCGGAGCAGGCGGTGAAGCCGGACGAGGCCCCGCGGGACTGGGACGACCTGCTCGATCCTCGATGGAAGGGCAAGATCCTGATCCGCGACCCGCTGGCCTCGGGCACGATGCGGGCGGTCTGGGGCATGATCATCGAGCGCGGCCTCAGGCAGACGCACGACACGGCCGCCGGGTTCCAGTGGCTGCGGCGGCTCGACGCCCAAACCAAGGAATACGTGCTGAACGGTCCTCTCCTCGACCAGAAGATCGTGCGCCAGGAAGGGCTGGTGACGATCTGGGACCTGCCGGACATCCTGCTCAGCCGGCGCGACGGGTTGCCGCTCGGCTACGCGTTCCCGAGAAGCGGCACGCCGGTGATCGAGGACGCGATCGGCGTGGTGCGCAACGCGCGCCACCGCGCCCAGGCGCGCGCGTTCGTGGAGTACGTGGGCAGCGTCGCCGCGCAGCTGGCGGCAACCCGAGAGGCGTACCGGTTACCGGCGAGGCTCGATCTGCCGGTGGACTCGCTGCCGCCCTGGGCCCGCGAGGTCCGGCGCGTGATGAAAGTCGCGGACGTGGATTGGGACCTGCTGGCCGAGCGGGGCGCGGACTGGATGCGCTCCTGGGATCAGACCGTGCGGGGCCACGGGCGATGAGCGCATTCGTCACCCTGGATGGCGTGCGCAAGCAGTGGTCGCACGCCGTGGCCGTGGGACCCTTGTCGCTCGAGATCCCACGCGGCGAGATCCTCGTCCTGCTCGGCCCTTCGGGAAGCGGCAAGACCACGGTGCTGCGCCTGTTGGGCGGGTTCGAGACCCCAGACGCCGGTCGGATCGACGTCGCAGGTGAGGACGTCACGGCGGTGCCGCCCGCACGAAGACGCTGCGGGATGGTGTTTCAGCACTACGCGCTGTTCCCGCACCTCGACGTGGGGAAGAATGTCGCCTTCGGACTCCCGGGACGAGGGGCGAGCGACCCGAAGGTGGCGGAGGTCCTCGCACTGGTGGGTCTCGAGGGCTTCGAGCGCCGGCGCGTGCAGGATCTGTCAGGGGGGCAGCAGCAGCGCGTGGCGCTGGCGCGTGCGCTGGCGCCGGAGCCGCGCGTACTGCTCCTGGACGAGCCGCTCTCGAACCTGGACCCGAGCCTGCGGGAGCGCACGCGGCGCGAGCTGCGGGCGCTCATCAAACGGGTCGGGATCACGACCATGTTCGTCACCCACGAGCAGGAGGAAGCGTTCGATCTGGGCGACCGGGTGGCGGTGCTTCATGCCGGTCGGCTCGAGCAGCTCGCCACCGCCGACGAGCTGTACGAACATCCGGCGAGCTTGTTCGTCGCCACCTTCGTGGGCCGGGCCAACGTGTTGCGGGGAAAGACGGCCCAAGTCTTCGGGGCCACTCCCGGCCAGGTGCTCGTGGTCCGGCCCGAGCGGCTGGCCCTGGCGGACGCCGGCGTGCCGGGCGTCGTGCGGGAGCGGCGTTACACGGGCGCCGCCGCCTTCTATCTGATCGAGATGGAGCCGGGCGATCGGCTCGAGGTTCTGGCCCGGCCGGAGGCCGCGCGTGTGGGTGACCGCGTGTACCTCGAAGCCGTGCGGGTCCTGACCTTCCCCGAGGAGCGCGCGTGAGCGCGCGGTTGGGTCTCGCGGCTCGAGCGACGTTCACGCTGCTGCTCGTGTGGCTCGTGTTGTATCCGATCCTGATCGTCGTGCACGATGCGGCGGAACCGGACGCCCTCGCGGCGTTCGTCTCGCGCCCCGGCGAGTGGCGCGTGCTGTGGGCCAGCGTCTGGATCTCGGTGGCGAGCGTGGCGCTCGCGGCGGCGATCGGCGTGCCGCTCGCCTTCTTGTTCGAGTGGCTCGAGTTCCCGGGTCGAAAGACCCTCGGCTCGCTCATCGCTCTGCCGGCGGTCCTGCCGCCGTTCGTCGGGGTGATCGCGTTCCTGTTTCTGTATGGCGAGTCCGGATTCGTGGCGCGCGCGATCCAGCGGTTGTTCGGCCTCGAGCAGCCGCCGTGGCGGCTGCAGGGGGCGGCGGCGATCCTGCTGGTGCACGCCTACTCGATGTACGTGTACTTCTACCTGTTCACCCGGGCCGGACTCGCGAAGCTCGACGCGTCGCTGCTCGAGGCGGCTCAGGCGCTCGGCGCCGGCCGTTGGGAGACGCTCCGCCGGGTGACGTTGCCGCTGCTCCGGCCCTCGCTCACGGGGGCCGCGTTGCTGGTGTTCATGACCGCCGTCGGGTCGTTCAGCGCACCGTACGTGTTCGGCGGCGGATTTCGGGCGATGACCACGCAGATCGTCGCGACCAAGCTCAACGGCGAGCTCTCCCTCGCCATGGTCGAAACCGTGGCGCTCGCGCTCGTGGCGGTCCTGGGATTCGCGCTGCTCCGACGCACCGAGGGTGACGACATTCTCACGGCGCTGGGGAAGGGGACCGCACCGCGCCGCCGGCCGATTCGCCGGGCCGGCGTCCGCACCTTCGCCACGACGGCCGGCTGGGTGTTCGCGGTCGTGCTGCTGTTGCCGCACCTGACGCTCGTGCTCGTCTCGCTCGTGCCCTACGGCACCTGGACCACCGAGACGCTGCCACCGGTGCTCTCGCTCGTGAACTACCAGCGGTTGTTCAGCGAGGCCGAGCGGCTGCGCCCGCTCGTCAATTCGGTGTGGATGGCGGCGGCGAGCACCGTTGCGGCGGTTGCGCTGGCGCTCGTGGCCGGCGTGTTGGTCGGGAGACGGCGACCCTGGCAGTTCCGCGGTCCCATCGAACTGCTCCTGGCGCTGCCCTGGGCCGTTCCCGGAACGGTGTTCGCCCTCGCGCTCCTGACGACGTTCAGCAAGCACGACACACTGACGCTCCGCTGGGTGCTGGTGGGGACGACGGTGCTGCTGCCGCTCGCCTACCTGGTGCGTAACCTGCCGGTGACGGGACGCGCCGTCCTGGCCGGGTACCGGCAACTCGACCCGGCGCTCGACGAGGCGGCGGCGAGTCTCGGCGCCGGGCGCTGGGCCACGTTCGGCCGGGTGACGCTGCCACTCCTCAAGCCCGCGCTCGCCGCGGGCGGTAGCCTCGCGTTCGTCGCGGCGCTCGGCGACTTTGTGACGTCCATCGTGCTCTACACACCCGACAATCGACCGATCTCGATCGAGATCATGTCGAGCCTCCGCGTGTCGGAGCTGGGTGTGGCGGCGGGATTCGGGGTGATTCTGATGGTGCTGAGTGCGCTGGTCCTCGGCGTGGGAGCGAGACGATGACGGCCCTCGCAGAGCGAGTCGGCAAAGTCCTCGGCCCCGATCTGCGGCGCCTCATCGTCCTGATCGCCGTGTGCTTCGTCGATATGATCGGGCTGCTGATGATCGCGCCGCTACTCACCTTCTACGCCCTGCGGCTCGGCGGTCAGGCGAGCACGGTCGGCCCCCTCTTCAGTGCGTTTGCCGTCGCACAATTGCTGGCATCCCCGATCTGGGGGCGAGTATCCGATCGCTATGGACGGCGACCGGTGCTGCTCATCGGGCTGCTGGGATCAGCGATCGCGTACTTGATCTTCGGATTCGCGAACGCCCTGTGGCTGCTGTTCGTGTGTCGATTCGTGCAAGGGTTTGGTGGTGGAACGACCGGCGTGGCACAAGCCTATGTCGCTGACACGATGCCCCCGACCCAGCGCGCCCGAGCATTGGGGTGGTTGTCGGCGGCGACCAGTCTCGGCGTGAGCATCGGAGCGGTCCTCGGGTCGTTCACTCACAAGCTCTGGGGGCCGCGTGGTCCCGGCGTTGCGGCGGCGGTGCTCGTTCTCATCAACGTACTGTTCGCGTGGAAGTGGCTTCCCGAATCGCGGATCGCACCGTCGGTGCAGCCGAATGGCCCCGCGGCTTCTCGCACGTCAGAAGCATGGCAGGTCGCCGTGCTGAATGTGGCGCGCCCCTTGTGGAATGTCGTTCGCCATCCGGCGCGTCCGGTCTCGGAAGTCATTTGGGTGTACGGGATCGGGATGCTAGCCCTAAACGCGCTGATCGCAGTGTTGTCGCTCTACCTCCAGCGGCGATTCGGGCTCAATGAAGACACAGTCGGGCCCGTCTACTTCGTGTTCAGCGCGGTCGGCGTCGTCATGCGCACCTGGCCAGTGGGCTGGATCAACGAGCGCCTTGGAGAGGTCCGTACGATGCGGCTCGGCGCCGTGCTGCTGGGGATAGGATTGCTGCTCATGCCCCTGCCGACCACACGATTGGCGTTCACCTTCTGCCTGGCGCTCGCCCCAATCGGGACGGCCTTGCTGTTCCCGGCGACCACCGCGCTGGTCAGCCACCGCACCGACCGCAACGAGTACGGCGTACAAATGGGTGCACAACAGACGTTGCGCGGCATCATGGCAATCCTCGGGCCGATGGGCGCGACGGCGGCTTTCCAGTATCTGGGGCCGGGCGTCCCGTTCTACCTCGCGGCGGGAGTCGTGGCGCTGGCCGCCGTCGTGGCGTGGAGCGTTCACGAGGCGCGCCCCGTCGCCACCCCAACGGCATAGTGCGCCTTCCTCGTGTATTTTCTTTGACATGATTCGCTCTCTCATCCTGCTGCTCGCGGGGGTCGGGCCTGGGCCTGCCCCCAAACCCCGGCTCGTCGTGGTCATCACCGTGGACCAGCTGCGGCCCGACTACCTGGAGCGCTACCGGCCGCAGCTCCTGGGCGGGTTCGCCACGCTCCTGAAGACCGGGGCCTCGTTCACCGAGGCCTACCAGGACCATGCGGTCACCGAGACCGCTCCCGGGCATGCGACGATTCTCTCGGGACGCTGGCCCGCGCACACCGGCATCATCCGCAACGTCGCGGGTGTGCAGGATCAGGCCGCGCCGCTGATCGGCGTCAACGGCCCCGGTGCGTCGCCCGCCCGGTTTCGCGGGACCGCGTTCTTCGACTGGCTCAAGGTCGCAGACCCGGGCGCGCGCGCTCTCTCGATTTCGGGGAAGGACCGCGGCGCGATTCTGCCGATCGGCCGGGCCAAAGAGGCCGTGTACTGGTATTTCGGGGGCTTTTTCACCACGAGTCGCTACTACGCCGATTCCCTCCCGACTTGGGTCCGGCTATTCAATGGACAGCGCGTTCCCTTCCGTGCGGCGGGGACTCAGTGGACGCTCTTCCTCCCGGAGCGGGACTACCCTGAGCCCGACAGCGCCGCGTACGAGAACCAGGGGCGGGATTTCCTGTTTCCCCACCGGCTCCCGGCGGACAGCGGGCAAGCGGCGCTCGCCTTCATCGCGACGCCGACGATGGACTCGCTCACGCTCGCCTTCGCCCTCGAAGGAGTCCGCGCGTTGCAGCTTGGTGGTCGCGGTGCGACCGATCTGCTCGCCGTGAGCTTGTCTACGACCGACTACGTTGGCCACGCGTACGGCCCCGATTCCCGTGAAATCCACGACCAGGTCGTGCGGTTGGACCGGTATTTGGGCCGGTTCCTCGAGCAGCTTTTTGTACGCTACGGCCGGAACAACGTGCTCGTGGTGCTCACGGCCGACCATGGCGTGACCCCGTACCCCGAGCGCTCGCGCGCGCTGGGGCATCCCGGGGCGGTCCGCGTGATCCCCGACACGATCATCCAGAGCGCGAACGCGGCCCTCGACCAGCGCGCCGGCGGCGGTGACTGGCTCCAGTTCGAGAGCGGCATGCTGTTGCTCTCCGATCGCGCCAAACTGGTGGCCCAGGGCGTGAACGTCGACAGTGTGGTGGCGGACGTGGCCACGCGGCTGCGGGCGATGGCCGGCGTTGCTCGCGCAGACCGCCCCGCTGATTTCACCGCCAAGGACACCGCCGATCCGGTGTCGCGCCGCTGGATGCACCAGGTACCGGCGGATGGCGGCGTGGAGCTCGTCGTGACCCTCAAGCGGTACTCGATCTGGAGCTACCCGAATACGCCGATCGCGATGCACGGTCAACCGACCGAGCTGGATTCGCACGTGCCGCTGATCTTGTGGGGTCCCGGGATCCGACGCGGCGTCTATGACGAGCGCGTCAGCACGGTGGACATCGCGCCGACGCTGGCTCGGCTGCTCGACCTCACGCCGCCCGAGCCGCTCGACGGCCGCGTGCTGACCGAAGCGCTCGGCGCGCAGAATTGAGGGGACGATGCCACCCGCCAAGCTCACCGCCGACCAGCTGCGGCGCATTGAGGAGATCGATGAGTTCCGGCGCGCGGCCGATCATCTGAAGCACCTCGTCACCGAGCTCGAGTCGAATCGCGCGGGCCAAACGCGCACCATTCAGCAGCTGAGCGAGAGGATCGCGAACGCGGCATCACAGATGCGGCAGCGGGCGCTCACCGCGAACGTCGGGACGATCGCCGACCTCGCCGGCACCATGTCGGTCATGGCCGGCCGCGGCGGCGGCATCAACATGAAGATCCGGGCGCTCGCGGATGCGGTGAACAGCATCTACATGCAGCTCGATGCCGCGATGAAGCACGCCACGACGCCACCGGAGCCCAAGAAGCCCGCCTGACCGTGCCCGTTCCGCCCATCCGTTGTGCCGGGCTCACGAAGCGATACGCGGACGTCGTGGCGGTCGCGGGGCTCGATCTCACCGTCAACGCACGCGAGTGCTTCGGGCTGCTGGGGCCCAACGGGGCCGGTAAGACGACCACCATCGAGATCCTCGAGGGACTCACCGCACCCGACCGGGGCGAGGCGGAGATCCTCGGGATGCGGTGGACTGGGGGTGCGAGCACCCGCGCCCTGCGCGAGCGCCTGGGGATTCAGCTGCAGGATACGCAGCTCGCCGACAAGCTCACCGTCGAAGAGACCGTACGGCTGTTCCGCAGTTTTTACCGGGCCGCGCATTCCGTGGAGGAGGTGCTCGGCCTGGTCGGGCTCGAGGAGAAGCGCGCCGCGTGGGTGGGCAAGCTCTCGGGCGGCCAGAAGCAGCGACTCGCGGTGGCGTGCGCGCTGGTCTCTCGGCCGGAGCTGCTGTTCCTCGACGAGCCCACGACCGGACTCGACCCGCAGTCGCGTCGCCAGTTGTGGGAGGTGATCGGTCGCTTCCGGGCGGCGGGCGGCACGGTCCTCCTGACCACGCACTACATGGAGGAAGCCGAGCGGCTGTGCGACCGGGTCGCCATCATGGACCATGGCAAGGTGATCGCGCTCGGGACGCCCCGCTCCCTCATCGCCTCTCTTGGCGCCGAGCATGTCGTGGAATTCGCGCTGGCAGACGGCGCCACGCGGGCGCCGAGCCCCGCGGACCTGGCCGCGCTGCCGGGCGTGCGCGCGGTGCGCCCGGCGCTCGATCGCACGGCGCTCACCGTGACCGAGGTCCATCGCGCCGTCCCCGCGCTGCTCGGCCTTCTGGAGCGGCGGGGCGCCGAGCTTTCGCTGCTGGCCACCCACCACGCCACCCTGGAGGACGTCTTCGTGTCGCTCACCGGCCGGCAGCTGCGCGATGCGTGACCATCCGCTCGTGCAGCTGACCCTCGCGCGGATGCGGGAGTTCTATCGCGAGCCCGAAGCGATCTTCTGGGTGTTCGGCTTCCCGATCGTCCTGGCGTTCGCGCTCGGCATCGCGTTTCGGAACCGGGGGCCCGGCGAGCTGCGGGTGGCGGTGCTGCGCGGAGCCGGGGACAGCGTGGTGGCGGCCGCGCTGGCCCGCGCGCCCGGCCTCACGGCGGTGGTGCTCGACTCAGCCGCGGCTCGGCTGCAGCTCCGCACCGGTCGTGTCGCGCTGCTCGTCGTGCCCGGCGATCCGCTGGTGTACCGGTATGACTCGACTCGTACCGAGAGCCGGCTGGCTCGCCTCGAAGCGGACGAAGTCGTGCAGCGGGCGCGGGGCCGTGCCGATGCGGCGCGCGTCGCGGACCAGCGGATCACCGAGCCGGGCTCGCGCTACATCGACTTCCTCATCCCCGGCCTGCTCGGCATGAATCTCATGGGCAGCGGGCTGTGGGGCGTCGGATTCTCGGTCGTGCAGGCCCGCACCAAGAAACTGCTCAAGCGCTTCATGGCGACCCCGATGCGCCGCAGTCACTACCTCCTCTCGTTCATCCTGTCCCGGCTCGTGTTCCTGTTCCTCGAGGTCGCGGCGCTCGTCGGCTTCGGCTGGTGGGTGTTCCACGTGGGGGTCCGGGGTTCGTTCAGTGCGGTCGCGTTCATCACGGTGCTCGGCGCCCTGTCGTTCGCCGGGCTCGGCATGCTGGTGGCGAGCCGCGCCCGCACGATCGAAGCGGTCTCAGGACTCATGAACCTCGTGATGCTCCCGATGTGGATCCTGTCGGGCACGTTCTTCTCGTACGCGCGCTTTCCCGACGCGATGCAGCCCTTGGTGAAGGCGCTCCCGCTCACCGCGCTGAACGACGCCCTCCGTGCCGTCATGATCGATGGAAGCCGGCTGAGCGAGCTCGGCGCGCCGCTGGGCATCGTGACAGTGTGGGGAGTCGTGAGCTTCGTGGTGGCGCTGCAGATCTTCCGCTGGCGTTAGGTCACGGGGAGACGACGATCGCGCCGATCATGCTCTGATAAGTGGGACCCGGGACGCCGTGGAAGGTGCAGTGATAGCCGTACGTCCCGGGCGCGGTGAAGGTGAACTGAAAGCTCGCTCCGGGCGTGACGCCACATGGTGGATAGGGGCAGGTCGCAGGGGCGTGAGGCGGCGCGAGGGTTCCGCTGTTCCAGCCGCCGGCAGAATTGCTCGTAGACGTGTGATCCATGGCGCCATCGTTGTTCCAGCGCACGGTCGTGCCCACCGCGATCCGCACCGTGTCGGGTGTGAAGCGGAAGTCGGACATACTGACGCTCACGACCTGCTCCCCCGGGGGTTGTTACCCCCGCCCGAGCCCGTCGGGCCTGAGCCACCGCAGGCAACGGCCAGCACGAGCACCACCGACACCTTCGGGATGCGCATATCGCCTCCCCAAGATTGTAACGCGAGCCCGAGCTTCTCAAATCACTTCCGTCACTTTCCCCAGAGCAGCGCCCGCAGCCGGAACAGGAGGCCCCGCGATCGTCGCAGCGCGTCGCGGAAGGCGGTGGCGGTCGGATAGCGTGCGGCCGGCTCACTCGCCAGCGCTTTGCGGAGCACGTCCTCCAGCTCTCGTGGCACGTCCTTGCGCGCGTCGTGAAGCGACGGCGGGTCCTCGGTCGTTTGGCGCGCGACAATCGCCTCTGGCGTGGGGCCTTCGAAGGGCGGGCGGCCCAGCAGGGCGAAGTAGGCCGTCGCAGCGAGCGAATAGAGATCGGCGCGCTGGTCCACCCGCTCCCCCAGGAGCTGCTCCGGCGAGGCGAATTGCGGCGTACCGCTGCGGGAGGTGGCGCCCCCGAACCGGGCGTCCCCGCGCAGGGCGAGCGCCAGGCCGAAGTCCGTGATACGCAGCCGGCCGTCTGGCTCGATCAACATGTTCTCGGGCTTCAAGTCCCGATGCACCAGACCGAGCGCGTGTGCGTGCTCGAGCGCCGAGAGCCCCTGGTCGACCAGTCGGACGGTCTGATCGAGCGAGAGCGGTCCTTGCTTGTGGACGAGCTGCGCCAGGTTCATCCCCGGCACCAGCTCCATCGTGTACCACTGCAGCCCCGCCCGGCTGCTGATGTCGTAGATGCTGACGATGCTCGGGTGGCGGAGTCCGCCCGCGAGCTGAGCCTCGCGCCGGAACCGCTCCATGACCGACGGATCAGTCGTCAGCGAAGGATGGAGCACCTTCATCGCGACGTCCCGCTCGAGCCCCAAGTCGCGCGCGCGATACACGCGACCGAAACCGCCTGTTCCGATCTCCTCGAGCAGCTCGTAGTCGTCGCCGAGCGCGCGCCGGAGGCGCCGCTCGAACCCGGCCTCCGCCACCTGCGGTGCCGCCGCCGGCTCCTGAAACACGCCGGCGTCGCTCACGAAATCCTCGAGCATCTCGGTCGCCGTGTAGTAGCGGCCGCCCGGCGCGGCCTGAAGCGCGCGCAGCAGCACCCGCTCCAGCGCCGCCGGTACCGCGGGCCGCAGCTGGCGCGGTGGTGTGATGCGCGCCGGATCGAGATCCGGCTCCTGACCCGTCAGGACGTAGTAGACGAGGGCGGCCACGCCGTACACATCGCTCCGGGGCTCGCCGGGACTTCCGGTTCGCACTTCCGGCGCGACGAAGGCACCACCCGCACCCTGTTCCTCTGGTGGCACATTCGGGAGACACCAGTTGCAGTAGCGGAGGTCCGTGATCACCGCCCGGCCCGTGAGCTCGAGCATGAGCGTCAGCGGGACGATCCGACGCAGAATCACGCCGCGCGCGTGGGCGTGCTCGGCGGCGCCGAGCAGGTCGCGCACCAGCGCGTGCGCCGTGCGAATCGGGCGCGGCCCCCGGCGCAGCGCCTCGGCCAGGCTTTCTCCCTCGACCCAGTTCGCTGTGCGGTATGCGAACGAGCCCACCACGCCGGCGGCGTACACGTGGCGAATCGCCGGATGGTCGAGGGCCGCCAGCGTCTCCGTCTCGCGCAGGAACCAGGCGCGCCCCGGGGAATCGGGCGCCAGGTACACGTGCAACGCGACGGAGCGTTTCAGCACCCGGTCCCACGCGTGGTACACGGCGCGCTCGGGGGTGGCGGCCACCCGCTGGTCCAGACGGAACGCCGGGGCCAGTGCCCGGACGACGTCGTCCAGCAGGTCGGCAGGAGGGGTCGGGTGGCTCATCGCGTCGCCCAATCTAACCGCGTCAACGGAGCCGGACCTGCACCGTCGCCCAGCCCTCGGCGCCTGACCCGGGTGCATGGTAGCGCACGTCCCACAGCGAGACGCGGACGCCACCGTTGCTCGAATCCACCGCCGCAGCAAGCAACCGCGCGAATTGCGCAATGGCCCGGCCCTGCGAGGTGATGAGCGCCGAGCGCACCGCGGGGTGGTCGAGGTGCCGAGCGACGGCCCACCCTCGTCCCGCGACGCTGTCCGGCGAAGCGGACAGCGCTTCCCAGCGGAAGGGTCGCCCCACAATTGTGAGCGCCGCCCAGCGGGCGTCGGGGCCGAACCGCTGTGCCGCGGCGGCGCGAATCTGCGCCTTGGCCACGCGGCTCGCCGCGGCGTTCGCGGCGGCGTACGCGGCGAGCACCACCAGCCCGTACGCCGCCGCCCGGCGCCGGCCCGCCACTCCGAACCAGTGCCGGGTCCAGCCCACCACGCCCGCAGCGGCGCAGCCGACCATCGCCAGCCGCACCCACCACACGACGAGGTCGTGGCCGCGCCACAACACCAGCGTCGTGACGCCAAGCAGCGTGACGAGGTACACGAGCGCCGGTGCCCAGTGGCGGCGGGCGCCCCAGGCGAGCGCCACGAGCGGCACCACCCAGAAGAACGGATCGACGATCGCAACCCAGTCGCCGTAGTACCACTGCCCGGTCCACGGCAGGAATGGTCGCAAACCGTAGGATCCCTGCCAATCGAGGTACAGGTGACTCGCGACGGTCGCGGCGACGCACGCGGCAACCCAGCGCCCGGGCGGTGGGGGCACCATCGCTCGACGCGCCCACAGCCGCAGCAGGAGGCCAACTAGACCGGTCAGGACCGCGCCCTCGACTGCGGCACCCACGAGGGAGTGCGTGATCCCGCGATGGAAGACCAGGTATTCTCCCCCCGCGTGGGGGGGCCACAAGTCCGGTTTCAGTAGGAGCTCGGACCAGTCCGGCGCGTTCGCGGCGATCGCGCCGATCCATCCAGCGGCCGGTACATCGCGACCTGCGACGGCGCGGCCGAGCGCGGCGCCAACGAGGGTATGGGCGAGGGGGTCCATGTCGTGCTCAAAGCTAGCATCACCCTAGCCGGGCTTCTCGCGGGCCGATAGGTTTGCCCCCCACCCGCCGCCAGCGAGACACGCCATGGGTTACGAACCGCTCCCCGACCGCCGGACCCGAGGCGACCGGCGCCAGCTCGACGACCGTCGCTCCGGCGTCGATCGACGGGAGCCGACCGATCGGCGGACGGTGGACATATCGGTGCCGATTGATCGCCGCGCCGGCACCCAGCGGCGTGGTGGCGCCGAGCGCCGTCGGGCCGCACGGCGCTCTCCCGTCCCGCGCCGCCTCGTGCCCGATCGACGTGCCAAGGGAGTCGCGCCGCGCCCTACCTGAGATGGCAGCCGTGACCGATCGGCCCGCGGCGCGGGCGTACGGCATCACCCTGCTCGACCCAAGGACGGGGCGGCACTACGAGGCGCGGGGCGTGTGCATCCGGATCGGGCGTGGTCACGAGTGTGACGTCCAGCCGGTCGACGCACCCGAGACGGTCGTGTCGCGCATCCACGCGGAGCTCACCGTGAGCCTGGCCGGCGGGCTGGCTGTGCGCGACGCCGGATCCAAGCACGGCACCTTCCTGAACGACGAGCGGGTCACGACGGCCGTCCCCCTCCGGCTCGGCGACCGGATAACCCTGGGACCGGGCGGACCCGTGCTGATCGTCGCAGGCCTCGGCACAGCGCCTGAGATGCCGGTCGCTCGTCGAATGGGTCTGATCGCACGGGCGCTCGCGTGGGCCAGGAAGGACTCCCGGCGCAAGGTCGGCTGGCTCCTGGTGATCCTGCTCGCCCTTATCCTCCTCCTCGCCGGAGCCCTGTCCGGCGTTTACCGACTCGTCTCCGCGCAAGTCGAGCAGATGGAGCGGGCCCAGCGAACGGGAGAGGTAGTCATCCCGACGCTTTGGGCCGCCCCGCCGCGGCGCGGGTAGCGACCTCCCGGAGCACCCGCTCGAGCATCGCGAAGTCGAACGGCTTCGTCACCGTTGGCACCCCCGATTCCTTGAGCAGGGCTGCGGTGTCCGGCGCGAACGTATCCCCCGTGCTGAGCACGACGCGCGGGACGAGATCCGGTCGATCCCGCCCGAGCCGCTCGAGGAACTCCCGCCCGCTCATCCCGGGCATGCGCACGTCGGAGATGATGACGTCGAAGTTGCGCTGTTGCAGGACACGCAACGCTTCGGCGCCGTCCGAGGCTCCTTCGCCACGGATCCCGCGCCGGGCGAGGAAGCGCAGCAGCGCGTTGCGGAGCGCGATCTCGTCGTCCACCACGAGCACCGTGAGGTCGCCGCCGGCGGCAGCGACGTGCGGCGGCACCGTCGGCTCGGGCCGGGATTCCTCGCGCGGGTCCCGAGGCAGCGTGACCGCGAAGCGCGCGCCCTGCCCGGGCTCCGACTCCACCCAGATGCGGCCGCCGTGCTCGCGGGCAATCCCGTAGCAGATGGAGAGCCCGAGGCCCGTCCCGACACCTTCGGGCTTGGTCGTGAAGAACGGGTCGAAGATCTTGCTCCGGATCTCGGGCGGGATGCCCGGTCCGGAGTCGGCGACCTCGAGTCGGGCCTCGCCTGCGTCGGCGCGCGTACGAACGACGATGGTGCGCGGTCCATCGACCGTCACGAGTGCCTGCTCTGCGTTGATCAGCAGATTGAGGATCACCTGCTGGAGCTCGGAGGCGTCCGCCCAGATCTTCGGCTCACTCGGGTCAAGATCGAGCGAGACGGCGATGTTCAGGGTCGAAAGGTGATACGATCGCAGGGCGAACGTGCGGCGCGCGATGTCGTTCATATCCACGAGGGCGCGCTGCGTGCTGCCGGCTCGGGCGAACGCCAGCAGGTTGGAGGTGATGCGTCCGATGCGCGTCGCTTCGTCGTACATCATCTGCAGCATCTCGCGGTGCTCGGGCTTCAACTCGTCCAGCAGGAGCGTCTGCGCGAAGCCGGAGATGATCGCGGCCGGGTTGTTGATCTCGTGGGCCACGCCGCTCACGAGCTGCCCCATCGCGGCGAGCTTCTCCGCCTGCTGGAACTGGGACTCGTTGCGTTTCTGCTCGGTGATGTCGCGCGCCAGGATCAGCACTCTGGTGATCCCGCTGCCTTCACGGATCGGGGCGTACAGCGCGGCGGCGACGCCGTGGGTTCGGTCATCGCGCGAGAATGGAATCTCGAAGCGTTGGATCTCGCCGTGGAACGTCGCCGCCAGCTTCTCACGCACCACGGCCGCCGCGTCGGCGGCCAGGAATTCGAAGATGTTGCGGTTTTCCGCCGGTCCGGTGAGCGCGCCCATGACCCGGGTGGGTCGGTTCGATTCGAGGATGCGTCCCTCGCGGTCGACGACCACGATCGCATCGGGCACGGCGTCCATGAGGAGGCGCAGATTGCGCTCCGCGGAGGCGGTGGTGGCGAGCGAGTCCATCAACGACCGGGTCTGGCTGGCGACCTCGTTCTCGAGCAGCGTGGCGTACCGCCGGTCGGCGCGCGTAGAGTGTACCAATCGCAGCCCGATGATCCCGACGGCCAGAGCGATGAGCACGGCACTCCCCGCATCGGGCTCGGCGGACAACGCGCTTCTGATCGCGACCGTGCCGATCCCGACAAGCCCGATCACGAGCGCCGCGATGCGCGCCGCGTTGCCCGAGATGGTGCGCGCGCCGGCCTCGGCGGTCGGCGGGGCAGCGGGCGCCACGGCCGCCGCTGCGGCGAGCAGCAGCAAGCCTGCATCCCAGCCGAGATCGAGCACCCCGCCCGAGTGGAAAATGCCCCGCATCGCGGCCGTGGCGTACACGACGTTCGTCACGCACAGGACCGCCAGCGCGGTCACCACGCCCGCCGCCGCCAGGGGGACGCGGGTGTGGCGCAGCAACTCCACCAGGATCAGCCACAGCACACCGATGCCGCCGACGGACCATCCGATGCTCGTGAGCAGCGACGGGAGGTTGCCGGCCAGGTCGAACAACGGTTTGAGGAGGAACTCGTAGGCGAGCGCACCCGCCGTGAGCGTGACGAGCACGGTGTCGATGAGCAGCTCGTAGTCGAATCGGCGGCGCGGCGCGGCCCCGACCAGCTCGGTCACGGCGACGAGGAAGCAGACGTAGACGCCCAGGAACCCTACGTCCGCGAGCGAGGGGTAGGGCCGCATCACGCGGCGGATCAGCTCGTAGTAGCTCCAGACGAGCTGGCCGGCCAGGAACAGGACGCAGCCGGCGCCGATCCACACCCAGGCGCGCCGCTGGTCGGGTGAGGGGTCGCGGCGTGCGGCGACGGCGCAACACGCGATGGCGTACACCATCGCCCACGTCCAGGACACGCCGGCCACGAGCGCCCTGCGATCCGCGGGGGCGAGCAAGTAAGCCAGCACGATCGCGAGAAAAGATCCGGCGGCGATCGCCACCAGCGCGCGAGTCTGCCGGGTAAGGGAAGGCACGAGCGAGCTAATCGCTAACCTAACGGTGCGCGCGACCGACCGCGAGGGCTTTAGACCCACACCGTCGTGTGCGGGATGGGCGAGTCGAGTCTCGCACCGGCGGTGCTCGCGTCCAGCCTCGCGAATATTTCGTCGCGGGGGCGAAGGGTGGCGCACGTGCAGCACGCGCGACCCGAGGACGTGAGCGCGCTGGCTACAGGCTGAGCCAGTAGTTGAACTTCATCAGCAGGACGTTGGTGGGACGGTCGAGGAACAACTCCCGCTGGAAGTCCCGGTTCAGCTCGAACGAGGCATCATACGGCCCGTAGCCCGAGCGGCTCTGTGTCCAAACGACGAAGAGCGTGAAACCCGGGCGATACTCCCAGCGCAGCACCGCGTTGACCTTGACCGAGCGCGTGCAAAAGTCGGGATCCTGGAACGTGAACCGCTTCGCGGCCGACGCGGATGGTCCGTCGGGGTCGACGACGTAGCCCGGCACGGTGTCGGTTCCGGAGACGAGCAGGGTGTCTCCAATGGTGGAGCCATTGTCGCGGCAGTCACCGGAGAACGTGAACGGTTGCGCGTACACCTGCAGCTCCCGTCGTAGAGCACGCGCACCGCCGTGGGCTCGGAGACCGGTGCGCCTTCGTCGGGGTCGGTCTGTCGAAAGTCCGTCACGGCCGGCGCGAGACTCCACTCCGGGTCGTCCAGCCGACCGTCCACCACGGGAGCGCGATCGACGCGCACCGCCGTGACAGTCGGCGGCTCGGATGAATCCACGCCGCCCGACAGCAGGAGCAGGATCGCAGCGATGACCGCCGGCATCAGCCCACCTATGCCCTACGCCTTCGCCTGGTGCCGGCGTGAGTACCCGTCTCGGAAGAACAGCCAGACGCACTCGCGGCTCTCCTGCCGGGACCCGTAGTAGCGCGGCGTCGTGAGGGGCAGGTGGCGCAGGGCACGCTCATACAACGTCCGCCCGACCGCCCACGCTGCCTGTACGCGCTGGGCGATGACCGACTCGCCGTTGGGTCCCGCGCCGACCAGTCGATACGTGGCAGACTGCTTCCCATCGCGCAGCACTTCGATCGTGTCCGGCATGCCCGCGCCGTCGGCGAATGCGATCCAGGCGTTCACGGCCGGGTGCCAGCCGAGCTTACCCCAGAGGATCGTGCGGGCTCTCTTCGCAGTCAGCGTTCGTGCCATATGAGTGACGAGGCCTCCGTTAATCGTTCAACACCAGTGGGGGAGACTTGAGCGCATCGGGGATCTTGCTCCATTGCTCGGGCATGAGAGCGGCCCGAGCACGCTCGAGCGCCCACGCGGCGTTGTCCCGCGCGGCGGATGCCCGCACGGCGGCGTCGAGCGACTCAGGAAGCAACCGGTTCCGCGCGTCAAGCGAGTCGGCGATCGCCTGTAACTGGGCGACCTGGTCGGGGGTGCAGCCGAGCGAATCGCGCAATCCGAGGATCGTGGTGATCGGGTTGGCGGGCGGAGGGGTGGCGGGGGCGGGCAGGTCCAGCGCCCGTTGCCGGGTTGCGCTCCGGCGGATCGGACCCGGGCCGACCGCAAGGTGGGCCTGGAACGAAACCTGGAAGGGGACGGTGACGCCGCCGCTGGCGCTGGCGATGCCGCCGAATCGCCCGTTCACGGCGTAGCGGAACTGGTTCGTCGTCGGATCGAAGCCACGCACATACAGCAACACGGGGTCGGGGGCGGGGGCGTAGCCCCAGCCACGCAGTCGCGCGCGGCCGTGGAGCCATTCGTCGAGGCCCCCCAGCAGGTTCACCGTCAAGAGCGACATTGTGATCCGCCGGTCGAGCCCGAACCACTCGGGTCGCCAGTTGACCTGCAAATCGAGGGAGGCCTGCCAGGGACCGGTGCACGAGTTGCGTGCGGCGATCCCGCCGAGCTGGCGGCGGAGACAGCTGCGGATGGGGGACGGTGCCGCCGCCAGCAGCGCCTGCATGCCGTTCGCGATCGCGGTGTCCGCCGTCAACGCGGGATTGAAGATGAAGGCGCGGTCGTTCTTTTCGCCGTCGCCGTTGATGTCGGACCCGACGATCGGCGTGAACGGGGCCCCCGACATGAAGTTGCCGATCGCGCTGACCTCGAGCCCCCGTGTCACGGGGAGCGTGACGGTGCCCACGAGCGCATGGCGCCGCTCCAGGCCGCTCGTGCCCCACTCGCGCACGTTCGGGTCGCCGCCCGTCGTCGGCGCCGCGAACCCGGCGACGGCCGAGCAGCACGAGTAGGACGATTGGTCGCGGGCACGCGTGAGGGTGTACCCCAGCCGAAACGAAGCGCCCCACCGCGTCGCGCCCGTGAAGCTGAGGATAAGCTGCTTCGTGTCCGACTGGAGATCGGAGCCCACGAGCAGCACGTTGCCGAACTCGGGATGGATGCGCGACCCGACGGAGCTCACGGCGCCCGTGGTCGGGACGATCGAATCGACTGGCACATAGACGGGGCGGTCGGCTTCGTCCGGAAGCGCGAAGCGCGGCGTCGCCACGAGATTCAAGTCGCGGAAGCCGTACTGGCTCACTCCGCGCGCGTAGTTTCCCTCGAGCGTCACCCAGTAGTTACTGCTGCCGAACCGGTGCAGCAGCGAGAGGGACGCGCGCCGGGCGCGGGGCGCGGCGAAGCCGGGGGCGAAGGCCGTCACGCTCGGAGTGGCAGTCAGGGTCACCGCGGTGGCGGTGTCCGTGCACTGCGTCGGAATCGTGGATGGGTCTTGGCCGTACAGCGACCAATCGGGCGTCGGCACGGCCGAGCCGACGCAGATGAGCTGGGTTTGCGCGCTCGACAGCCCCGGGGCGCTGAGCGCGGCGGCGTACAGCGCGGTCGGCGTCAGGCTGCGGAAGTCGCCCACGCCCCCGCGCAGGAACGTCGTCTGCGGCCCGTCCGATCCGTCTCCCCAGGCCCAGGTGAAGCCGAGGCGGGGCGACACGTGCACCTCGCTCGGGATCCGGTCGGTGCGCAGCCCGAACAGCGAATCGACGGTACGATTGTAGAGCGGGGCGCCGCTGAACCGCGCGGCCTCGAGCCGCGCGCCGTACGTCAGCCGCAGGCTCCCCCCCACCCGCCAGGTGTCGCCCGCGTACAGAGCGCTGTTCCACGCCGTCCCCGGATGGACCTGCGGCACGACGGTCCGCGTGAACATCGCGGGGCTGTCTGCTGCGAGTGCCGCGAGCGACGGGTAGACGAACGTCCCGAACTGGTTCCCCGTCTGGTTCTCCTCCAGCCGTGTCCCGATCACATCGACGCCGACCTTCAAGCGGTGGGCCGTGGCGCCCGGTAACCACGAGAACTCGTCGGCGAGCTCGAGGCTGCCGGTCTTGGTGTGCTGGGGCAGCCCGCTGTTGCCGCCGAACGCCAGCGCCACCACGGTCTGACCGCCGGTCGGCAGGGCGGACGTGACGTCCACGAACCCGGACGGCAGCGTGAGATATGCCGTCGCATCCCGCCGCTGGCGCGCCACGTACCCGCGGAGCTCGTTGATGAAGCGTCCGCCGAAGAACGAGGTTAGCGAGGCCATGACGCCGCCGCCGCGCGTCGTGCGCGTGCCCCCGGTCGCGGGCAGGGCCAGGCTGCCGACGCGCGTCGGCTCCTGGGACTCCCAGTTGCCGTCGAGCCGGAGGGTGAGGGTGTGGACGTCGCTCGCCTGCCAATCGAGCCGTAGCAGGCCGAGCGTGTTGTTCGTGGCGCGGTCGCCAGAGAGGCCGGAAACCGTGACGGGGGCTCCGGTGCCACTGGCCAGGGTGACGAAGCGCGCCGCGGAATCCGGGTTGACCCCGAGCCACACGAGCGTGCCAGGATCGGCGCTCACGAGCGAGGGCAAGAGCTGGCCGCGCCAACGGCCCTGCAGTGCCGCGAACACGAACAGCTTGTTGGGCACAATGGGGCCGCCCATGCCTCCGCCCAGCTGGTTCTGCGTCATGCCCTGACCGAACGGCGACGAGGTGACCTCGCCCCACTCGAGCGAGCGGTCGCGCAGCGCGTAGGTGAACGAGCCTTGCGGAACGTTGGTGCCGCCGCGCGTCGTGGACGCGACGAGGCCGCCCGAGAACTGACCGCGGGCCACATCGTAGGAGTTCGTGACGACCCGGATCGAGCGGACGGCGTCCTGGGGTACGGTCCCCGAGCCGAACGACATGCCGTCCATGGTGATGTTGTTCGCGGTGGGCCGCTGCCCGGCGACCGAGAAGGCGGTCGCTGTCGAGTCGCTGCCGCGGATCCCCAGCACGCCGGGCTGGAGCGTCGCGACGGTGTTCACGTCGGAGACGTCGATCGGCAGCCGCGCCAGCTGCTCGGGATTGTAATTCCGGTCGCTCCCGCCCGGCCCCGTGCGGTCGCTCCGCGCGCCGGAGCGCGCGCTGACGGTGACGGGCTCGAGCGGCACCGCGGCCAGCCCCATGCGAATATTGGCCACGATCCGGTCCTCGTCCGCCTGGCGGGCGACATTGACCTGGACCGCCGCCATGCCGACGAAGCGCGCCGTCAGCTCGTAGCGCCCGCCGCCGTCCGGGAAGACGATGGTGAAGCGGCCATTCGGGTCGGACGTCCGCTGATGCGAAACGCGGGTTTCCACCGACGTCGCGACGACGACGGCGCCGGGGAGGGGCTGGCTGTCCGGCCCCGTGACCTTGCCGGTGATGATATCGGTCGTGGCGCCGACTTGGGCGGCCGCCGAGCGCCAAGCGACCGCGGCAGTCAAAAGGGTGAGCGCCGCGAGGCGTGCGGTCACGACAGGGGCTCCTTTCACGGTGTCTTCCTCTGGCTCTCGAAGAACTCCGCCATGTTGGGGGCGGCGGCCGCCGCCCCCGGGAACCGGGTCAGGCCGAGCGCTTCCGCCGCCAGGCGCAGCGTGCTCTCGTGTTGATAGCGCGTCGCGGACTCGTGCCCCCGCTTCGACTTGGGGCTCACGGCCACCCACACAACCCGTCCCCCGCCGCCGGTTGCAGCATCCTTGGCTTCATCGAAGACGATGATCAGCAGACCATCCCCTTGAAAGTCCGGGCTCGCAATCAGGGGAGGGATGTTCGTCTGGAGCCACTGGTCCGCTGAGTCGGCCGCGCAGCTGTGGGCGTCGTGGCACAGGTTCGGCACGATGAACCCGAAGTTGGGCAGCGTCCGGTTGGCCACATCAACGGCGAGCTGCGAGAACGGCACGAGCCGCTGCCGCTGCACCGAGTCGTTCACCACGTCGGACAGGTAGGACAGGGGGTTGTGCCGGCGGGCATAGAGGCCGCGGCCCTCCCCCGTGTAGCCAATCGACGGCAGATCTTCGGCGTAGGACTTCCACGTCTTCCCGGCGGCCAGGAGCTGGCGCACGATGTTGTCATCCGTCACGAGCCCCGAGAAGTCATTGTTATTCGTGACCGTGTCGCCGACGGTCAGCATGAAGTAGTTGCCGATGGACGGGTGCGTGTTGGCGTAGTACTGGGTGGCCAGGCCGTATTCCTTCGCGAGGCGGTTGAGATACGGCATCGCGGGGTTGCCGATCACGTCGGCGTAATCGTGGTTCTCCTCCACCAGGATAAAAACGTGGCCGAAGCGCGGTG
>DASQAM010000068.1:0-5897 GCA_035635735.1 Gemmatimonadales bacterium
CGCCGCCCCCGTGATCATGTTCTTCACGTAGTCCGCGTGCCCCGGGCAGTCCACGTGCGCGTAGTGCCGGTTCGCCGTGGCGTACTCCACGTGCGACGTCGCAATCGTCAGGATCTTCGTCGCATCCCGCCGCCCCTGCGATTCCGACGCCTTCGCCACCTGGTCGTACGTCACGTAGGTCGCCAGCCCTTTGTCCGCCGCCACCTTCGTCAGCGCCGCCGTCAACGTCGTCTTCCCGTGGTCCACGTGCCCAATCGTCCCCACGTTCACATGCGGCTTCGTCCGCTCAAACTTTGCCTTGGCCATGAAATCCTCTCTAGCCTTTCACCTTACTGACAATCTCTTCTGCCTTAGTCTTTGGCACTTCCTGATAGTGGCTGAACTGCATGCTGTAAATCGCGCGGCCCTGGCTCATCGAGCGCAGCGTGGTCGAGTAGCCGAACATCTCCGAGAGCGGCACGCTCGCGGCGACGACGTGCGCGCCAGCGCGCTGCGTCATCCCGCCGATTTTGCCTCGGCGCGCCGACAAATCGCCGATGACATCCCCCATGTAGTCGGCCGGGGTCACGACCTCCACGTCCATGATCGGCTCGAGCAAGACGGGGTGCGCCTGACGGGCGGCCTCTTTCACCGCCATAGACCCCGCGATCTTGAACGCCATCTCGCTCGAGTCGACGTCATGGTACGACCCATCCACCAGCTCGACCTTCACATCCACCATCGGGTAGCCGGCGAGCACGCCGTTCTCGAGCGCTTCCTTGACCCCCTGCTCCACCGGGCCGATGTACTCCCGGGGGATCGTGCCGCCCACGATGTTGTCCTCGAACACGAAGCCCGTGCCGGCCTCGCCCGGCTCCATGTGGATGACCACGTGCCCGTATTGGCCGCGGCCGCCGGTCTGGCGGATGAACTTCCCCTCCACGTACTCGACGCGCTTGCGCACCGTCTCGCGGTAGGCCACCTGCGGTCGGCCGACGTTGGCATCGACCTTGAACTCGCGCCGCATGCGCTCGACGAGGACCTCCAGGTGCAGCTCGCCCATCCCGCTGATGATCGTCTGCGCGGTCTCGGCGTCCGAATGCACCCGGAATGTGGGATCTTCCTCGGAAAGCTTCTGCAGCGCGATGGAGAGCTTGTCCTGGTCGGCCTTGGTCTTGGGCTCGATGGCGACCGAGATCACCGGCTCGGGGAACTTCATCGCCTCGAGGATGATGGGGTGGCCCTCGTCGCACAGCGTGTCGCCGGTCTTCGTGTCCTTGAGCCCGATGGCCGCCGCGATGTCGCCCGCGCGCACCTCTGCGATTTCCTCGCGCTTGTTGGCGTGCATCTCGAGCAGGCGGCCGATGCGCTCCCGCTTGTCCTTGGTGCTGTTATAGATGTAGGAGCCCGCGGCGAGCACGCCCGAATAGACCCGGAAGAACGTCAGCTTCCCCACGTACGGATCGGTCATGATCTTGAACGCCAGCGCCGAGAACGGCTCCTCATCCGCGGCCTTGCGGAGCGCGTGCGTAGCGTCGTGGTGTGGCAGGTGGCCCTGGATGGCCGGAACGTCGACCGGCGCCGGCAGATAGTCCACCACGGCGTCGAGCAGCGCCTGCACGCCCTTGTTCTTGAAGGCGGCGCCGGCGAGCACCGGAACGACCTTGCCGGAGATGGTCGCCTTACGCAGCACCGTCCGGATCTCGTCCTCGGACAGCTCGTGCTCTTCCAGATACTTGTGCAGGATGGCGTCGTCCTGCTCGACGATCGACTCGAGCAGGTGGTGGCGCATCTCTTTGACTTTGTCTTTCAACGCCGCCGGCACCGGCCCTTCCACGTACTTCTTGCCGAGCGAGTCGTCGTCGTACACGATCTCGACCTGGCGAACCAGATCGACGATGCCGGTGAACAGCTCGCCCGAGCCGAGCGGCAGGTGGATCGGGACCACGTTGGCGCCGAGCCGCTCGCGCACCATCTTGACGCACATCTCGAAGTCCGCGCCCACCCGGTCCATCTTGTTCACGAAGACAATGCGCGGCACGTGGTAGCGGTCCGCCTGGCGCCACACCGTTTCGGTCTGCGGCTCGACGCCGCCCACCGCGTCGAGCACGGTGATGGCGCCGTCCAGGACCCGCAGCGAACGCTCCACCTCGACGGTGAAGTCCACGTGTCCGGGAGTATCGATGATGTTGATGCGGTACGGTTGGCCGCGGCGGGGCCAGAAGGCGGTGGTGGCGGCGGAGGTGATGGTGATGCCGCGCTCCTGCTCCTGCTCCATCCAGTCCATGGTGGCGGTGCCGTCGTGCACCTCGCCCAGCTTGTACGTCCGGCCGGTGTAGTACAGGATGCGCTCGGTCGTAGTCGTTTTCCCGGCATCGATGTGGGCCATGATGCCGATGTTACGAATCTTATCGAGCGGCGTTATGCGCGGCATTCCCGTCCTTTAGTCAGCAAAAACGCGGGGCGACCGTGACGCCCAGAGGGGCCGGTCTCGCTCCGCCGTCATCCGCGTAGGGGCGCAGCATGCCGCGCCCTTACAACCCAGGATGCAGGATCCCTTAAATCAGGGTCCCGGAATTGTCTGTTTAGGCGTTTACCACCGGTAATGCGCGAAGGCGCGGTTCGCCTCCGCCATCCGGTGCGTGTCCTCTTTCTTCTTGATCGTCTCGCCCTCGCCTTTCGAGGCGAGGATCAGCTCGGCGGCGAGCCGCTCGGCCATGTTCTTTTCGCGCCGGGCGCGGCTGAACGAGATCAGCCAGCGCATGCCGAGCGCGGTGCGCCGCTCGGGTCGGACTTCCACCGGTACCTGGTAGGTCGCGCCGCCCACTCGCCGGGACTTCACTTCCAACGCCGGCTTCACGTTCGAAAGCGCCTGCTTGAAGATGTTCACGCCCGGCTGTCCGGTGCGCTGCTCGATCAGGTCCATCGCCGCATAAAACACCCGCTCGGCGAGCGACTTCTTGCCCCGCTCCATCAGGTTATTGAGAAACTTGGAGACGGTCTGGCTGTCGTAGCGCGGATCGGCCGGCACCGGCCGGCGGACCGCTTTCTTTCTGCGGCTCATGTCGCCGCCGGCTTGGGCCGCTTGGCGCCATACTTGGAGCGCGATTGCTTGCGCTCGTTCACGCCCGCGGCGTCGAGCGTGCCGCGGATGATGTGGTAGCGCACGCCCGGCAGATCCTTCACGCGGCCGCCGCGGATCATCACGATCGAGTGCTCCTGCAGGTTATGCCCTTCGCCCGGGATATAGGCCGTCACCTCGAACCCGTTGGTCAGGCGGACGCGCGCCACCTTCCGCAGCGCCGAGTTCGGCTTCTTGGGCGTCGTGGTGTAGACGCGCGTACAAACGCCGCGCTTCTGCGGGTTGCCGCGCAGCGCGGGCGCCTTCTCTTTCGCTTCCATGTCGCGGCGGCCGTGCCGGACGAGCTGATTGATGGTCGGCATAACCCCTAAGAAAAAGTTGCCAAATAGACGTCCAAGATAGAGGGGGGGAACGGGTTAGGGCAACCCCTCGTCAGGCGTCGATCACCTTCACATCGTAGAGCCGGAGGCTCCGATCGGGGGTGAGAATCGGCAAGTCCTCGATCTGGGCCTGGGCAACGAGTAACCGATCGAATGGATCCCGGTGCTTAGGAGGCAGCGTCGCAACGCGCAGGGCGTGGCGATGGAGCACCGGGAGGGGGACCACTCCCGTGCGAGCCATCAGCTCCGGGACCGCTCGCTCGGGAGCGTCTGGGAGACGCAATTTGCCGAGGCCGTGCTTGATGCCGATCTCCCACGCGCTCGCGGCAGACAAGAGCAACTCGTTGTCCGACCTCGTGAGGAGCTTCCGAGTGGCGGGGGCGAGGCGTTCCGGCGCAGCGAGCATCCACAGCCACGCTTGGGTGTCGAGCAGAACTCTCACTCCTCAAAGGCCTTGAGGAGCTTCTCCGGCAGTGGCGCGTCGAAGTCGTCGGCGATGAAGACACGGCCTTTCTCGGTGCCCAGCGCGCGCGTCTGAACCGGTGCGGCGGGCACGAGTCGCGCCACCGGCACGCCCGACTTGGCGATGATCACTTCCTCGCCAGCGGCCACGCGCTCCAGAAGCTTGGAGAGCTGGGTCTTGGCTTCGTGGACGTTGTATTGCGGCATGGGGACAAACTTAGCTAAGTCTTATGACTAAGTCAACTCCACACCCGCAGCCAGTGCGGAGAAGCTTTTTGGGGCGTTATGGTTCAATCGATGAGATCTCCGGCGATCCCCATCCTGCTCACCGCGAGTGCCGCCTTCCTCGCGGGCTGCGGCAATGCAACCCAGCCGGGACTAAGGCCGTTGACCCTACAGCCCACGGCGTTTGCCCTCGTTGTGGACGAGGCGGTCCAGCTCACCGTCTCCCGAGCCCCCGTTGCCTGGGCCACGAGCGATGCGACCGTCGCGCAGGTGAACAGCAGCGGGCTCGTGACCGGGATGGCCACGGGATCCGCCACGATCATCGCCGCGAGCGCGGGCGACACCGCCAGGGCCGCGATCACGGTGCGCGGCTATACGTGCCTCAACCAGGCAGGGCCCACCACGACGGTGTCGGGCCAGCAGACGTCGGCGATCGACAACACCAATCTCGCCGCCGATACCAAGTTCGATGCGTCCACCGCCCAGTTCCTGACCGCCGCGGACATCGCCATCAGGGTGGGCGGCAACCCGACGGTGTGCTACCACGGCGGACAGGTCCTGGGCCAGAGCCCCCCGTCCACCCCCTGGACCACGATGCACGACCGCTACGGCATGGTGGTTCGCGACGCGGGTTTCTTCCAGGTCGAGGGCGTCGAGTTCTTCGACTACGGCGACGGCGTGAGCATGGACGCCCAGGGCGATGCCCAATGGAGCATCCGCCACGTGCACGTGAAGTACAGCCGCGACGACTGCGTCGAGAACGACTTCCTCAATAGCGGCACCATCGACTCGTCGTTCTTCGACGGGTGCTTCGACTTCGTGAGCGCCCAAGAGTACACGTCGGTGCTCGATGGCAGCAACAACCTCGTGATGATCAGCAATTCACTCTGGAGACTCCAGGCGATGGATGGGGTCTACTCGGGCACGCCGCCCAATCACGAGGGTTTCTGGAAGTGGAGCAGGATCGCTCCGAAGCTGGCCCTGTACAACAACGTCTTTCGGGCCGACGAGCCGTCCGTGTTCAACGACCCCTACGATATGAACATGGCGCCGCCACCCGGGAAGCTCGCGGACTGCGCGAACAACGTAGTGGTGTGGCTCGGGTCGGGTCCGTTCCCGGCGACGTTGCCGACGACGTTCAACGGGAAGCCGTGCTTCACCGTGATGACGGGCGCGGCGGGCCTGCAGTACTGGAACAACGCGGTCGCGCAGTGGAAGGCCGCGCACCCGAATCCGTTGCCGGACGTCGCGCCACCCATCGTCTCGCTGTTCTCGCCGGGCGTGACAGGAAGCACGACACTCGCAGGCACGGTCGACCTCACCGCCACGGCGGTGGACGACCGGGACGTCGTGGGCGTGCAGTTCCAATTGAATGGGGTGAACATCGGATCGGAAGTCACGGCGGAATCGACCCCCACGAAGTACCAACTCTCGTGGGACTCACACGGCATGGCGAACGGGACCTACACGCTCACGGCGATCGCGCGCGATGCCGCCGGCAACACGACCACCTCGGCGGGTGTGACGGTGACCGTCAGCAACTGAGCCGCCCCCGGCTAGCCAACCACCGAATGCACCCCCGGTGGCACCGGCCGGTCGGGCTGCTGGGCTTTCGGGGCCACGCGCCACTTCACACCCGACAGCTCAGGGCCCGACTCGCTCCCCTGCATCGCGGTCACGATCGTCTCGAGATAGGCTCGCGCGATCGCCTCGGTGGGCGCGCACACCAGGATCGATCGCCCGGCCAACGTCAGCGATCCGTCCGGCAC
>DASQAM010000069.1:0-4871 GCA_035635735.1 Gemmatimonadales bacterium
GGGCCAGGTGTACCTCGCCGAGCACGTGAAAATGGGGCGCCGTAGTGCCATCAAGGTGATGAACCCTTCCATGGTGCACGATCCCGAAGCGGTGGCCCGCTTCAATCGCGAGGCGTCGAATGCCAGCCGCATCTCGGACGCTCACGTCTGCGCCATCTACGACTTCGGTGAGACTCCCGAAGGCCTCATCTACCTGGCCATGGAGTTCATCGAGGGCGAGCCGCTCACGGAGCTGATCAGGCGCGAAGGAGCGTTGCCGGTGGTACGGGCCGCAGACATCTGCATCCAGGTCGCGGCCGCGCTCCAGGCGGCGCACGACCTCGGCATCGTGCACCGCGACCTGAAGCCCGACAACATCATGCTGACCCGTGGTCGCGACGGAGCGGACGGGGTGAAGGTCGTCGATTTCGGTCTTGCGAAAGCCGTGGGCGGGGAGGGGGGCGGCCAGAAGGTGACGAGAACCGGCCTGGTGGTCGGCACGCCCGAGTTCATGAGCCCCGAGCAGCTCTCGGGTGACAAGCTGGATGGTCGGAGCGACGTCTACTCGCTGGGTCTGGTGCTTTTCAACACGCTCACGGGGACGCTGCCCTTCCCCGCCGATTCGGTGCAGGAGGCGATGATCAAGCGCCTCACCGACGAACCGGCGGAGCTGGTGGAAGTGCGGCCCGATCTGCACTTTCCCCCGGGGCTCCAGCAGACGCTCGACATGGCGCTGGCACGGAGCCCGGTCGACCGTTATCAATCGGCCGCCAGGTTCGCACACGATCTCGCGTCAGTAGTCGGGCTCTCCCGGGCGGACGTCGGCGTGACCCTGCCCCCGACGCTGACCGACGACGACAAGACGGAGCTGATCGAGCCCGTGCGCGCCAGGAAGCGTTCGCGCGCCCCGATCGTCGTCGGTGTGATCGTCCTCCTGGGCGCCGCGGGCGCGGTGGTCACCATCGGTCGCACCGTCAGGCAGACCGGCAGTGTCCGGGCCGCCGACACGGCGCAACAGATCGCGCCCAGTCCGCCACCGGTGGACACCGCGGCCCGCGCGCCTGTGGTGCCGCTGCGACGCGGCCGGGTCGAGCGCTCGCGCGCGCCCGCCCCCAGGCCGCGCATCGATGTGACCCGGGCAAGGGACCTGCTGGACGATTTGTTGCTAAAGCTGTCGCCCCTGAATCAGGCGATGGTACGAGACTCCGCGAAGCATATCTTCGACCTCCACGACATCGCCCCTGAGGTCAAGGCGTACGCGGCGTACGTCGTCGGCCTCGCCACCACCCAGCCACCGCAGAATGACCGCGCGGCGGGCTGCGAGTGGATACGGAAAGCCATGAATCTCGATAGCTCGCAACCGCGGTACCGCGACCTCTTCGCTCAGTGTCAGCGCTGACGATGTTCGGACGCTCCGCTGCCAAGCCGATCAAGGTCGAAGTCTTCGCGAAGACCGACCTGGGCCGGACGCGCGACCACAACGAAGACCGCTTCCTGGTCGCGGATCTGTCACGCCGGGAGGCGTCGCTCCAACCCGCGGTGCGCGTCCACGAAATCGGCGAGCGGGGCTCGCTATTCGTCGTCGCCGACGGCATGGGCGGCGCGGCCGCCGGTGAGCTCGCGAGCCAGATGGCGACCGACACGATCTACCAGCAGATGGTGCGGGCGTGGGGGACCGAGCGGGAAGTAACGGCCCAGCGGTTCGCGTACCGTCTGAAGGAAGCTGTGGAGGTCGCGAACCAGCAAATTCACGCGTATGCGGCGGCGCACCCCGAAGTCCGCGGGATGGGCACCACCACCACCGCCGTGGGCGTGCTGGCCGATCACTTTTTCCTGTCGCAGGTGGGCGACAGCCGCGCCTACCTGATCCGCAACGGGCAGGCGGTGCAGCTCACCAGAGACCAGTCGCTGATGCAGCGCCTAGTCGAGGCGGGCGAGCTGACGGAGGAGGAAGCCGCCAGGAGCGAGCGTCGCAATATCATTCTCCAGGCGTTGGGGCCCGACGCTCGCGTGAAGGTCGATCTCACCCACCAGGAAGTCCGCAAGGGCGACATCCTGGTGTTGTGCTCAGACGGCCTGACGGGCACGGTGAAAAACGAGGAGATCGCCGCCGTCGCGACCCGCGAGCGGGACCTGCAGGCGGCGTGCGACAGGCTGATCGCGCTCGCCAACGAGCGGGGCGGGCCGGACAACATCACCGTCGTGCTGGCACGCTTCGACGGCGAGGGGCTGCGCCCGCCCGAGCCGAACGGAGAGATTGGCCACCAGGTGTATCCACTCATCGACACCGAGACCAGCACGGAACCGGTACCGGTCTACCGGGGGAGCCCCGCGCCCGAGCCCGCGGCGCGGAACCGCCGGCGCGTGATCGTGTTGCTCGTCATCGCGGCCGCCGCCCTGGCCCTCTACCTGGTCAACCGGACCCCGTGAACGCCCAGTTCAAGTTCCTCTCTGGCGCGCGCGTCGGGCAGGTAGAGACCTTCCGAAAGGCGTACATCGGCCTCGGCCGACACCCGCTGTCCGACGTGCGCTGCGACGCCGAACGCGACCTCGACGTGTCCTCCCGCCACGCCGGCATCGTGCGCCACGACGCGAGCTTCGTGCTGCGAGACCTGGGCAGCACGAACGGCACGTTCGTCAACGGCGCGCGCATCTCCGGCGACGTCGTGCTGGCGGACGGCGACGTGATCGGTCTCGGTCGGAACGGGCCCGCGGTGGAGTTCCACATCCTGCCGGGCGAGGCGATGGTCGACACCGTGCCGGACTCGGCGCGAGCGTCCGCGGAGCGGATGTCTTCCCCGCGCGAGCAGTACGCGGCGGTGGCAACGCCCGCCCCTCGGCGCTCGAGCACCGCGGTGCGCATCGCCGCCGAGCTGGCGCACCTGCAGCGCAGGACCAAAGTGCTGATCGGGTTGCTCGTCGTGGTGCTCGCAGGATTCGCGTCGCTGCAGTGGCAGAGCGCCCGCGACGCGCGTGAGGTCGCCCGGCTCCAGGCGCGGGCGGACAGCCTGGAGGCGGAGGGGCAACGGCTCCTCACGCGACTCCAAACCGAGCTGGCGAGCGTGCGGGACGCCCTGCGGCAATCGCAGACCGAGGTCGGGCGGCTGCGGTCTGAGCTGGCAACCGCGGGCTCGAGTCGCGACGCCGGGGCCGTCGCCCGGCTCCGCGCGGCGCTCGACGCCGCGGAGATACGGCAGCGAGGCCTCGCGGGCGCGGTCGCGATGGACTACCGCGCCATCTCGCTCAGGAACCAGGACGCGGTCGCCCTGCTCGTCGTTCAGTTCTCAGACAGCGAGATCTTCAGCGGCACGGCATTCGCCGCTGACTCGCAAGGCACTCTGGTCACCAACCGGCACGTCCTGGTGGGCGATGACGGCAACCGGCAGCCCCGGCGTATCGCGATCAAGTTCTCGGGGAGCCGCCAATGGTTCGCGGGCCGACTGGTCGGCGTCGCGGATTCCGCCGACGTTGCCGTAGTCAAGGTGGATATCCGCGGGGGCACTCCGCGCGTCGCGGGCTTCGCGGGCGAGGCGCGACCGCTCGCGCGCGGCGACCCGGTGGCCATCATCGGCTACCCCCTGGGGGAGGATCTCCCGATGGAGCGCATCGGTGAGAACGGCGTGATCGCCGACCCCACGCTCACCGTCGGCACGGTCAGCAAGGCGCTCGCCAACGTGGTCCAGGTCGACGGATTCGGCGCACCGGGGTCGTCGGGGAGCCCGATCTTTGATCGCACTGGCCGCGTCGCGGCGGTGTTGTATGGGGGCAACCGGGAGTCGCAGGGAAAGATCATTTACGCCGTTCCAGCGAGCCAAATCATCGCGTATCTGACCCAGCTTGGCACCGCCCGATAAGCGCCGGTAGAAATGCCGCGGAAGGGTGAAGTGCCGGGGAAGCGGCCCCGCCCTTCCCCCTTCCCCGGCCTCTCACAGGCTCCTTACCGCATTATCCCGAGCAGCCATCTCGCCGCCGCCCGCTGCATGAGCGCCTGCCCGTGCCAGCACAGGAGGATCGGCGCCGTGCCGGGGATCTGCGACGCGAGTCGCGGGTGCCCGAACAGCACGACGAGGGCCGCCCCCGGCACGAGACGCCGCAGGGCCGCGCGGGAGCGCGCGCCGAGATCGGCCCGCCCTTTCCACGACCGCGGCTCGGCGTACACTAAGACAATGCGTTGCACGTTTCCGGTTGCACGTTGCACGACAGACATCCCCGCATCGCGCAATGTCGCGTGGAACAGGTCTCGCGGTCCGACCGTGTACGGGCCACCCACGTCGTCATCGACGATCGACACAGCGAGGGGCGCGTGGATCGTCGGCGCGTCACCGCGCACTAGATGAGCCGCACGGTCGGCAAGCCCATCCGCGAAGGCTGCGTGGTCCGCGAAGCCTGGCTCCCCCTGGTCCGGCAGCTCCGCCCACGCGGCGAGCGCGTTCTGGTAATGCGCGAGGGCCTCGTCCGCGCGGGCCGTGGGGATCTCGGCGCCGACGGCGCGGTCCAGCGCAGCGACCACGCTCGTGAAGTTCTCCGGGTAGAGCAGCGCGTCGCACCCGGCGGCGACCGCGCCTACAGTGGCGGCGGGCACCGGCTGTGCGGCACTGGCCCCGGCCATGATGAGCGCATCGGTCACCACGAGACCCCCGAAGTTGAGCGTGTCCCGCAGGTAGCCCAGAATGGCGGGCGAGAAGCTCGCCGCCCGCCCCGTGGGATCCCAGTCCGGGTAGGCCACGAACGCGCTCATCACACTGCCCACCCCGGCGCGGAGGGCGTATTCGAACGGAGTGACATCCACCTGCTGCAGGTCGGCACGGGCGGCGCGCACGCGCGGCAGGGTCGCGTGTGAGTCCTGCGTGGTACGCCCGTGCCCGGGATAGTGTTTGGCGCACCCCAGAACG
>DASQAM010000070.1:0-3575 GCA_035635735.1 Gemmatimonadales bacterium
TTCAGGGCGTTGCCGCCGCCGCCGCCCACGCCGACGACTTTCATCCGGGCGTTCTGCGATACCGTCTCTTCGAGCTCGAAGATCATGGCTCCCTCGGGTGACCGATCAGAAGAAGTCCTGCAACCACCGCTTCAGCGGTCCGAACCACCGCTCGACGCCCGCGCTCTTGACCATCGAGCCGCTGGAAACGCCGCCCTGCGCGAGTCGCCGCGCCGCGTACAGCACCAGACCCACCGGGACCGCGTAGCGCGGCGCCTGCACGCTGTCGACGAGCCCCGAGATCCCCTGCTCGGGGGTCCCGGCCCGCACCGGCACCGCGAACGCCTCGCGCGCCAGCTCCACCATCCCCGGCAAGTGCGCCGTCCCGCCCGTCAGCACGACGCCGGCCGGTAGCCGTCCGCCCCCGTACCCCGCCCGCTCGAACTCGCGCTGTGCCAGCTGGAAGATCTCGTCCACCCGCTGGTGGATGATGTGCGACAGCAGCTCGCGCGACGCCTGCCGCGCGCCCTGACTCGGTGTGGACGGCAGATTGATCATCTCCGACGCATCCACGAGCGGTTGATAGGCGATGCCATGTCGCTCCTTCAACCGCTCCGCGTCCGCCTGCGTCACGCCCAACCCCGCCACGAGGTCGCTCGTGACGTGCGTGCCCGCATACTTGAGCGACGCGAGGTGCCGGATCTTCCCTTCGTGGAAGATCGCCACGCCCGTCGACCCGCCCCCCACCTCCACCAGGGCGACGCCCAGCTCTTTCTCGTCGTCCGTCAGCACCGCGTAGGACGCGGCGAGCGGCTCGAGCACCAGCTCGGCCGGCCGGTAGCGTGCCCGCTCCACGCTGCGCCGCAGGTTCTGCGCGGCCGTGGACTGGACCGTCACGAGGTACATCTCCACCTCGAGACGCGTGCCCGTCATCCCGACGGGGTCCGAGATGCCGCGCTGCTGGTCGACGACGTACTCCTGCGGGATATCGTGCAGCAGCTCGTGATCGCGCCCCAGCGACACCGCGCGCGCGACTTCGTTCACCCGCGCCACGTCCTCGGCTGTGACCTCGTCGCCCGACACCGCCACCACCCCCGGCGAAGTGCGCGCCGAGACGTGCTCTCCCGCGATGCCGCACGTCACCATGTTGACCTTGACGCCCGCCATGCGCTCGGCGTCGCGCATCGCCGCAACGATCGACCGGCTCGTCTCGTCGATGTCGCGCACCATGCCGCGCCGCACGCCCGCGTTCTTCGCGAGCCCCACGCCCAGCACTTTGGCGAGGGGCAGCCGCGGCAGCTCGCCCACCACCTCCGCGATCACGGCGCACGTCTTGGTGCTGCCGAGATCGAGCCCGGCCACGATTTGACGATCCCGGCTCACGCCCCCTCACCGCCCCCGCTCGCGGTCGCGCGCCGTCGCACCACCACCTGGCCAGCGAAGCGAGCATCGAGCTCCACGTAGGCACGTCGCTTCGCGGCGAGATCCTGCGCCACCAGCACCACTGCCCGTATGACCTCCGGCCCGGCGTCACGCCCCACCAGCACGCGATGAGGCCCGATTTCCAACAGCACGCCTTCGCGCGCGAACGCCCGCGCGCCGGTGATGGTCTGAAACAACGCCGGATCCACCGACTGGATGAGCGCCAGCACGCCCACGACGCCCGAATCGCCGCTCGCCGCGATCGGCAGGTCGAGCCCCGACCGCGCGGGGTCGAACGGGAGGGGGCGACCCGCGGCATCCACCGCCACAAGGCCTCGCCCGGATCCGCGCGGGGCCACGACGAGTGCCGCGGGCTCCACCTCCCGCAGCTCCACCGAGAGAACGGCCGGCAACCGCCGGACCACCCGCGCCTCCGCTACACCCGCCAGTCCGCGAACCCGATCCGCGAGCAACCGCGTGTCGCCGAATACACTCGCCCGAGGCCCCAGCCGTAGGGCCGCAATCACGGCGTCCGGCGCGAGATTGCGCACGCCGACGAGCTCGATCTGGCGCACGCGAAACACCGCGAGCCGCCGCAGCACGAGCGGCGCACCGAGCCAACACGGCACGAGCAGCGCCGACCCCGCGACGCCCAGCAGCGCCCGCTGGCGCCAGCGCGGCCAGCGTCGCGTCACGCCCCAGCCCCCGTCCCGAGGCGCGCGAGCAGCTCCGGTCCCACACGCGTGATATCGCCCGCCCCCAAGGTGAACACGACGTCTCCCGCTTGCACCGTCTCCGCCACCCGTTCCGTGAGAGTCGCCCGCTCGCGCAACGCGACCGTTGTGGCGCCCGCCCGCACCGCACCCCGCGCCACCAGTGCCGCACTCACGCCCGGGAGCGGCTGTTCGCGGGCCCCGTAGATCGGCGCCACCACCACGACGTCCGCTGCGGCCAGCGCCCGGCCCAGTGCGTCGCCGTGCAGCGCGGTACGCGAGAACAGGTGCGGCTGAAACACCGCCACCACACGCCGCCGCGGGAACGCCTGGCGCGCCGCCGCGAGAGTTGCCTGGACCTCGGTCGGATGATGCGCGTAGTCATCCACCACTGTCACGCCTCCCGCCTCACCCACCCGCTCGAAGCGGCGCCCCACCCCGGTGAATTCCGCGAGCGCCGCGAGCGCTCGCTCGAGGTCCGCCCCAAGCTCGTGCAGCACCGCCAGCGCCGCGGCCGCGTTGCGCACGTTGTGGAGGCCCGGCACACGCAACCGCAACGTGAGAGCTCGGGCGCCCACGCCGCCCCGGCCCGGCAACTCGATCCGCGCCGTCGAGCCCTGCTCATCCAGTTGTGCGTCGGCAATCCGCACGTCCGCGTCGGCGCCAAGCCCCACGCGCCACACGGGCGCGCGCACTGCCGCCACCACTCGCAGCGCGCCCGCGTCGTCTCCGCCCGCGATCACGCGCCGGGCCTGGCCCGCGAACTGCGCGAACGCCTGCTCCAGCGCCGCAACGCTGCCGTCGTAGCACTCGAGGTGGTCGGCTTCCACGTTGTTCACCACCGCGACGGCCGGCGCGAGCGACAGAAACGCGCGGTCGTACTCGTCCGCCTCAACGACGTACAGGTCCCGCCCCCCCATCCGTGCGTTCCCGCCCCACCTAGCGACGCGGCCGCCGGCGAGTCCCGTGGGATCCCGCCCGGCGGCCGCTAACGCCTCCGTGACCATCACCGTGGTGGTCGTCTTGCCGTGCGTGCCCGCCACGGCGACCACCGTTCCACCGGCAACGGCCTGGCTGAGGGCGTCAGCCCGCCGTACCACCGGGACCCCTAGGGCGCGTGCTCGCTTCAGCTCCGGGTGGTCTCCCGGTACCGCAGCAGTGACCACGACCGCCCGAGCCCCAGCTACGTGCCCTGGGTCGTGACCCCGCCATATTTCCACCCCCTTGGCTGCCAAATCGGCGGCGCCAGTGGGGTCGTTGTCACAGCCGGTGATCGCTACGCCTTGCTCTTTAGCGAGGAGCGCCAGCCCGCTCATGCCAGCTCCGGCGATCCCCATGAAGTGGATCGGGCGGGGATCCACCGTGGTAAACAAGGTCATTAGTGGGGGGCTAATATAGCGAATCTACGAAACTTGCGAAAGAGACCACCAATGTTTCACGGAATTAGTGTCAAAATCTTCG
>DASQAM010000071.1:0-2968 GCA_035635735.1 Gemmatimonadales bacterium
GGCGGGGCGTCACGTGGGGATTGGCGTGGTGTGCTACGTCGAAGGGACGGGGATCGGGCCCTACGAGGGCGCGCGGGTCACCATCGAGCCGAGCGGCCGCGTGCGGCTGGCGACGGGCGTGGGCACGCAGGGGCAGGGACACTTCACGGTGTTCGCTCAGATCGTGGCGGACGTGCTGGGCGTAGACGCAGCGGACGTCAACGTGATCACGGGCGACACGCGGGAGTTCCACTGGGGCACCGGCACGTTCGCGAGTCGCGGCGCCGTGGTGGCGGGCAGCGCTTGCCACGCGGCGGCCGTCCGGGTCCGCGAGAAGATCATCGATCTGGCGAGCCGAGAGCTCAAAGCCGAGCCGGCGGATCTCGTAGTCAGCGGCGGGCGGGTGCACGCGCGCGGCGACCCCAAGGGTGGCATCGCGCTCGGAGCCCTGGCGCTTAAAGCGAATCCGCTGCGTGGCGCCGTCCGGCCGGGCAGCGAGCCCGGGCTCGAGGCCACCGCGTACTTCGGGCCCGACCGAGGCAGCACTGCGAGCGGCGTCCACGCGATGATCGTCGAAGTCGACCAGGAGACCGCGCAAGTCGAGATCAAACGCTACGTCGTCGTGCACGACTGCGGCCGCGTGATCAATCCCATGATCGTGGAGGGCCAGATCCAGGGCGGCGTGGCGCACGGCATCGGCAATGCGTTCTACGAGCAGCTCGTGTACGACGAGGAGGGGCAGCTGCTCAACGCCTCGTTCATGGACTACCTGCTGCCCACGGCGACCGACGTGCCCAACGTGGAGACGACTCACCGGGAAACGCGCTCACCGCTCAACCCGATCGGTGCGAAGGGCGTGGGCGAAGCCGGCGCGATCCCCACCGGCGCGCTGTTCGCCCAGGCCGTCGAGGACGCGCTCGCCGGCTCGGGGCTGGAGATCTGCGAGATGCCCCTCAACCCCAACCGCCTGTTTGAGCTGATGAACGCGGCTCGCACCCCCTCTCCGCATCGCGGAGAGGGGGACGGGGGGTGAGGACGTGAAACCCGCACCGTTCGACTATTTCACGCCAGCCACTTTGGATGAGGCCCTCGCGCTCCTCGCCGAGCACGGCGGCGAGGCGAAGCCACTGGCGGGCGGGCAGAGCCTCATTCCCGCGATGAACTTCCGGTTGGCCCGGCCGGCCGTCCTCGTGGACCTGAACCGGATTTCAGAGCTCGCCTACCTGCGTGCCGAATCGGGGGTGGCGATCGGGGCGATGACGCGGCAGCGCGTCGTCGAACGGAGCGAAGTGGTCGCCCGCGCTGCACCGCTCCTCGCCGAAGCGCTGCCGTCCATCGCGCACCCACAGATCCGGAACCGCGGCACCGTGGGAGGCAGCCTCGCGCACGCCGACCCGTCCGCCGAGCTGCCGGCGGTGATGCTCGCCCTCGAGGCCCGGTTCCGCGCGCAGGGCTCCACCGGCGAGCGCTCGATCCCCGCGGCCGAGTTTTTCAAAGGCATGCTCGAGACCGCGCTCGCGCCCGGCGAGCTGCTCATCGAAATCGCGTTGCCACCGCTCCCCGCCCGCAGCGGAACCGCCTTCCTCGAAGTGGCGCGTCGTCACGGCGACTACGCGCTGGTGGGGGTCGCAGGCTTAGTGACGCTCGACCAGGGCGGTCGTTGCCAGTCGGCGCGCATCGCGTGCTTGAGTGTAGGCGACGGTCCGGTGCTGCTGGTCGAGGCGGGGAAGATCCTCGCCGGCCAGAGCCCATCGGAGGAGCTGCTCCGCGCCGCGGCCGACACGGCAGCGACCCGCGACATCGATCCGCCGTCCGACATCCACGCTTCCGCCGCTTATCGGCGTCAGCTCGCCCGCGTCCTCACCCGGCGTGCGTTGGCGCGCGCGTTCGAGCGGGCGGGGGCAGGCACATGAACGGGATGCTTAGGCTGGACGTGCAATCGCTTCACCCCGGGCTGGCGCCCGGGGTTAGTTAGGCCTGACCGATACACAACCGACCCCGGGCGCGAGCCCGGGGATCGAAGAACTCATCTGTCGAGGAGTGCCATGAAGATTTACGATCTCTCCCAGCCCTTGAACGAGCGGAGCTCCTTCTGGCCCTACTATCCGCCGTTCGAAGTGAAATACATCAAGCGCAAGGCCGAGCACGGCGTGAACGCGCAGTACATCATGACCTCGAACCACATGGGCACCCACCTCGACGCGCCGCGCCATTTCGTCACGGCCGGGAAGACGATCGACGAGCTACCGCTCGAGTGGTTGTGCGGCCCGGGTGTGATCGTGGACCTGCGGGACGAGATGGACGAGCTGGCCGTGTACACCCCGCAGATGATCGAGAAGCGGGTTCAGGTGAAGCCGGGCGATTTGCTGTTGCTGCACACGGGATGGCACCGCTACGCGGACTTCGGCGCCACGCCGGACGAGGAGCGCTACTACCACTATCATCCCGGCGCGCACCCCGATCTGGTGCCGTGGCTGTTGGAGAAGAAGATCCACGTGTGGGGTGTCGACTGCGTGTCCACTGACCACCCGATGAACCTGCCGATCGGACGGTTTCTCGGGAAAGGCGCCCACGGCCAGTGCGACCAGGTGCGCGCCAAGGCGGAGCAGAAGTTCGGCGGCAAGGCAGCGGTGGAGAAGATGTTCCCCGACTCCGCCTACCAGCTGACCCACAACGCGCTCTTCCCGAAGGACTGCATCCACATCGAGAACCTGGGCGGGGAGATCGAAGCGCCCGAGCTCCAGAACAAGCGCCTCATCGTCGGCTGCTTCCCCTGGAAGTTCAAGGGCGGCGAGGCCGCGTTCTGCCGCACCGTCGCGTTCATGGGAGAATGGAAGATCTAGCGGACCGCTCCGCCACCGAGCTCGCGCGGCTCGTCCGGTCGCGCGAAGTCTCGCCGGTCGAGGTCGTCGAGGCGTGCCTCGCGCGCGTCGAGCGCTACAACCCCGCCGTCAACGCCGTCGTCACGCTCAATCCCCGGGCGCTCGAC
>DASQAM010000072.1:0-13562 GCA_035635735.1 Gemmatimonadales bacterium
GGTCGGCATTGAGGTAGATTGTGCCGCCAAAGCTAGCCGCCGCGATTCCAATGAGCCAACTCCTCGACGCCATCGCCGGCGTCCCCAATGCCTGCGAGCCGATCCACGGGATCGTGACGGGCGGGCAGCCCGCGTCCGAGCATCTGGCGGGGCTGAAGCGCGCCGGATGCGAAGTAGTGATCGACATCCGCGAGGCCATGGAGCCGCGCCCGTTCAAGACGCCCGACGCCGTGGTCCAGGCGGGCCTCGAGTACGTGAGCATTCCGATGGGGCACGGCGCGGTGAGCGACGCTACGTTCGGCCGGCTGTTGGACGCCGTGCGCGAGCTCGCGGGCAAGCGGCCGGCCTTCGTGCACTGCAACAGCGGCAATCGCGTCGGGGCCGGTCTCATTCCTTATTTCATGCTGGAGCAGGGACTGGAAGAACAGGATGCCGTCGCCCAGGCGATGCGGGTGGGACTGCGTAGCGCCGAGCTGATGGAGCAGGCGCTCGAGTACGTCAGGGGCCGGCAGGGGATCTAGGCTCTATGCCAATACATCCGCATCTCGGTGATCTTGCCGTCCTTGGTCTCGCAAAAGATGGCCCCGCGGGCGTCGACCCATTCGCCGCTGCGGCGCCGGCGGTAGGTGCAGCGGAACTCGGTCGCGAACCAGGGTCCGGCGACGTACAGCTCTCCCGACTTGAAGGTCACGTCGGCCTGGTTCTGGGGAACGTCCTGCCAATACGCGCGGATCGCGTCGATGCCGGTGCTCTTGGCGCTGAACGGGGTCTCGAGAAACACGGCATCGGGAGCGAAAACGGAGGCGATCTCATCCACGGCGCCGCGCTCCCACCCGCGGCCAAACGCATCCAGCAGCTCGCGATAGGCCTCGGCCATGGCGCCAATATACGTGAAATCTGGAACTGTCGGTCGGGACGTATGGTAGACGGGAGCAGCCGCGGGTCGCTCCCTCGGTTTTCTGCAGCTTTCTCGTACCGTATACAGGAGGATGAAACGATGATGAAGCGTATCCTCGCCACGACCGCCGTACTGGCGTGCTGCGCGCTGCCGCTGGCGGCGCAGGCCCACGAGAAGATGGCGGGCGACGAGATGACGATCACCGCTCAGGTGGTCGACTTGAACTGCAACACGACCAACGGCGCCTCCGGTGCGGGCCACAAGGCATGCGCCCAGGCGTGCGCCAAAGCCGGTGTGCCGCTCGGCCTACTGTCGAGCGACGGCACCATGTACTTGCCGGTGAGCTCGAAGCCCGGCGATCCGCAGAACTCGAAGCTCATTCCTTTTGTGGAAAGCAAGGTGAAGGTGACCGGCACGCATCGTCTGGTCAGCGGCCTGCACACTATCGAGATCAAGGCGGTCTCGGCCGCGTCCTGATGCGGCGGCTGGTGCTGGGGGGGTGCGCCGTTCTGGCGGCGGCGCTCTGCGGCTGCCGCCCGACGGCGCCCCCCCCCAGCGGCTTCACACTGCTGTTCCTGGACCGCTCGCCGGCCGCGTCCCTCGGCGGCCTGTCGTGGGCGCCCGATCCCGAGCATGGTCGGCTCCTCGCGTTCGATCGCGAGCTCCGCGTCGTCCGCCAGATCACGAACCCTCGCCTCGCCACGCCAATGGCCGTGACGCCGCTCGGCGGGACGGAGCTGCTCGTCACCGAGCACACCGGCGAGGGCGTGGTGGTCGACACCATGGGGGACGGCCGCGTGGTGCGCGAATGGGAGAGCCCGGACGTGGCGTCCCTGTACGCCGCGGCTGCTGGCCGGGTGGCCGCCGCCCGCTCTCCGTACTTCGTACCGCAGCTCAGCACGCCCGAGCCCGATTCGGCACCCCTGATTCGGATGCTCGATACTCTGGGACGCCCCATCGGAGGACTCGCCACTATCCGGCGGCCGGCGACGCCGTTGCTCGACTACGTGGTGAACGCGGGGGCCGTGGCGGTGGGGCCCGATGGAGCGGTCTACTACGCGCCGCTGGTGCGCGATGAGATCCGCAAGTACACGCCCGCCGGCCAACTCTCTTGGACCGCGAAGCGCGGGCTGTTCCCGGGGGGGAGCGAGCCCGATCCGGAGTTCCTCCCCGCCAAGGGCGCCGACCTGCGACTCAAGAAAGCGCTCGTGAACGTCGCGCTCGCGGTGGGCCCCCCGCCTGGGGGGCGGCTGTACGCGCTCGGCTCCGATGATTCCGCCGCGACGCGCCTGCGGGTGGACGTGCTCGACCCCGCGACGGGCGCGATTCTCGCGACGCGGCACCTCGGTGCCCGCGAGACGGCGGTGGCGGTGGATGCGAGCGGCGTCCTTGCCGTGTTCGACGCGGACTCGCTGGTCGCACGCGCCGACGGGGCTGCACCCACGACACGCGAGGCGTTTGGTCCCGCGCTCGCGCTGCGCGACGTCGCGGGCGACACGGTCAGACTGGCCGGGTTCCGGGGCAAAGTGACGCTCGTGAACTTCTGGGCGTCGTGGTGCGATCCCTGCCGTGAGGAGTTCCCACACATGGCCGAGCTGTACCGCGAGTTCGACCGCAAGGACTTCGAGATCGCGGGCGTGTCGGACGACGTGGATTCGCGGCCCATGCTGGCGTTCGTGCGAAAGTACCGGCCGCCGTTCCCGATCCTGGTGGGGGGCGGGCGCATGAAGGAGCTCTATCACTATCGGGGCCTGCCCTATTCCGTGCTGCTCGACCGGCAGGGTCGGGTCATTGAGCGGATCTTCGGGTTCGGCGGAGCGGAGGAGTTCAGGAGACTGCGTCTGACTATTGCAAACGAGGTCCGCGCTCCCTAGGCTTTATCCGTGCCAGACTCGCCGCATCCCGCATCCCGCATCCCGCATCCCGTCATCATCGATACCGACCCCGGCATCGACGACATGCTGGCGCTGCTGTTGGCGCTGGCGTCGCCCGAGCTCGACGTCCGAGGCATCTCCGTCTCATACGGGAATACGGTGGTGGAGAACGCGTTCCGGAACGCCGTCGCCATCCTGCGTCGCGCCGGCAAGCGCACGACGCTCGCCGTGGGCGCCCGGCGCCCGCTCAAGCGGCCGCTCGCGGTGGCGCGCGATACGCACGGCGAGTCGGGCCTGGGGTACGCGGAGCTGCCCCCGGCCGGCGTGATCCTCGACTTCGTGAAATCGCTCGATCGCCTGCTCGCCGAGCAGCCGGATCCCGTCACGCTGGTCACGCTCGGCCCGGTGACGAGCCTCGCGCTCGCGTTGCGCAGCAATCCGCAGCTGGTGCGGGCCAAGGTCGCGCGGCACATCGCGATGATCGGCAACATCGGCGCCCGGGGGAACACGACCCGGTATTCCGAGTTCAACGCCTGGTGCGACCCCGAGGCGCTGGACGTCGTGCTCCGCGCCGAGTTGCCGACTGAGATGGTGGGCCTCGACGTCACCCGCGAGATGGTGCTCGCCCCGCACGAGACGACGCGGCTGCAGCACGCCGGGGGGCCGCAGGCGCGCTGGATCAACGATGCGCTCCGCTTCTACATCGAGTTCCACAAGCAGCAGGAGGGGCTGGACGGCTGCATCGTAAATGACGTGCTGCCGATCGCGGCGCTCCTCAAGCCCGCGGCCTTGGGCTTCGAGGAGCAGCGGCTGGTAGTGGATCTGGAGGAGGGGGCGCACCGGGGCCACACGCGGATCGATCCGCACGGCGCGCGGGTGAACGTGGCTACGCGGGTGGACGTGGCAGCGGTGCGTCCCCTCCTGTCGGAGCGCGTGTTCCGCTGGGCGGTGCACCAGACCGCGACGCCGATCGTGTCCCAGGAGGCGGGCGTGTGACGACGATGCCCCGCAAAGTCACCGTGATCGGTGCGGGCGACATCGGCTGCGGCTGGGCGGCGCTGTGCGCCTCGGCGGGCTGGCCGGTGACCGTGTTCGACGCCAGCGCGCAGGGGCTGGAGCGCGCCGCCGCCGAGGTGCCGCGCCGTACCCGCGCGCTGGTGGCGCTGGAGCGCGCCACTCAGGGCATCGTGGAGCGCGGCTTGCTCGAGTTCACGCAGGCGCGGAGCCTGCTCCAAGCCGTCCAGGACGCCGATTGGGTGATCGAGGCGATCCCCGAGGACGCGATCGCGAAGCAGAAGCTGTTCGGCTCGATCGAGCAGGTAGCAGCTCCCGACACGCTGCTCACCAGCTCCTCCAGCGGCCTGCCTCCCGCCGAGATCTTCGCGCGCTGCCGCCGCCAGGACCGCTGCCTCGTGGCGCACCCGCTAAACCCGCCCGAGCTGATCCCCCTGGTCGAAGTGGTGCCGGCGGCGCGTACCAGCACGGCGGCGGTGGTGCGCGCGCAGGAGTACCTCCGTGCCCTCGGCCGCATGCCCATCCTCCTCAAGAAGGCGATCCCGGGCTACGTGGTGGGACGGATTACCGCCGCGGTGTGGCGGGAGTGTATCGCTCTGGTCCTGGAGGGTGTGATCGACGTGGACCAGCTCGATCGCGCTGTCTCACTTGGCCCCGCGCTCGGCTGGGCGGCGGCGGGCCCGCATCTGACGTATCACCTGGCCGCCGGCGACGGGGGCGTTACGCTGTTCCTGCAGCAGCTACTCGGCAGCTTTGAGGGCTGGTGGGGGCAGCTCGCGACCTGGCAGCGGCTCGAGCCCGAGCAGCAGCGCGCGCTGACCCAGAGCATCGAGCGGGCCTACAAGAGCAACATCGAGCAACTGCGAGAAGCCCGCGATCGAAGGTTGGGCGCGATCCTGAGAGTTTTGGAACAAGCAAGGACTGCCTGACCGCGCCCTTATTTCTTCTCCGCTCTCACCATCAAGATCGGAATCTTCGTCTGGTGTCGTAATGCTGTCGCGGTGCTGCCCTTGACCACATCCTCCAGCAACCGGTGGCCGTGGGTGGCCATGGCGATCAAATCGCAGCGCTCCCGCGCGGCCGCGGCGGCGATCTCCCTTGCGGGGTCACCGGCGGCGAGGACGGCATCGACGTCCAGGCCCTCGGCCTCGAGCTGGGCACTGACTTCCTCCAGGTAGGCGCGGTCTTCGCGCATTTCCTCCGACTCGCGCAGCTCGAGCTCCTTGATGTTCCGCGCCACCCACCCATCCGCCACGTGAATGAGGACGACTGCCGACCCCAGTCGCTTAGCTATCCCGCGCACGTGAGCGAGGATCGTGTCGTCGGCGGGGGAGTGCTCGAGGGGGACGAGGATTCGGGCGTACATCAACCGAGCCAGCCACGGAATGTCTGGGCGAGGAGCCAGACGTTGAGGGCCGCGATCACGACCGCCACGAGATAGGCCAGCGTTTTGACCCAGGTGGGGTTCACGAACTCCCCCATCTTCAGGCGATCGGAAGTGAACCACACGAGCGGGAACACCGCGAACGACAGCTGCAGGCTCAGGATCACCTGGCTCAGGATGAGCAGCTTGGCGGTGCCGCTCTCCCCGAAGAAGATAGCGGTGAGGGCGGCCGGCACAATCGCGATCAACCGGGTGATGAGCCGGCGCAACCACGGCCGGATCCGGATGTTCAAAAAGCCTTCCATCACGATCTGACCCGCGAGCGTCCCCGTCAGCGTGGAGTTTTGTCCCGACGCGAGCAGCGCCAGGGCGAACACTGCGCTCGCCCCGGCGACGCCGAGCAACGGCGAGAGCAGCTGGTAGGCTTCCTGGATCTCGGCGACCCCCGTATGACCGGCGCGATGGAAGGTGGCCGCGGCGACGATCAGAATCGCCGCGTTGATGAACAGTGCGAAGCTGAGCGCGACCGTCGAGTCGAGAAACGCATACCGCACCGCCATCCGCTTGCCGGCTGGAGTCTCCTCGTACGCCCTGGTCTGCACCACCGACGAATGCAAATACAGGTTGTGCGGCATCACGGTGGCGCCGAGAATCCCGACGGCGATGTACAGCTTGTTGGGATCGGCCAGGATGGTGGGCGTCGGCAGGAAGCCTCCGGCAACGGCCGCCAGGTCGGGGCGCGAAATGATGATCTCGAACAGGAAGCAGCCCGCGATGGTCGCGATCAGCGCCACCACGAGCGCCTCGAGCAGCCGGAAACCCTTGTGCTGGAGGAACAGCACGAGCAGCACGTCGAGCGCTGTGATCGCGATGCCCCACGGCAGGGGAATCCCGAACAGTAGGTTCAACCCGATCGCCGAACCGATCACTTCCGCAAGGTCGCACGCCGCGATCGCCACCTCGCACAGCACCCAGAGGGCGAGCGTGGTCGGACGCGAGAAGTGGTCGCGGCACGCCTGCGCCAGATCTCGCCCGGTCACGATGCCCAACTTCGCGGCGAGCCCCTGCAGCAGGATCGCCATGAGGTTGGACAGGAGGACGACAGAGAGTAGCGTGTACCCGAAGCGCGAGCCGCCGGCGAGATCCGTGGCCCAATTGCCGGGGTCCATGTACCCCACCGCCACGAGGTAGCCCGGTCCCGCGAACGCCAGCGCTTTGCGCCACCATGCGCCCGTGCTGACGGGAACGGTGCGGTAGACTTCGGCGAGGCTCGGCGCGAGACGCGGGCGACGCCATCCCGGCTCCGCTACGGTGAGAGGAAGATCGCGCTGTGGCGCCGCCATCAGTGACTCCTGCTCCGGAAGTGGTGCTCGAAGCTCAGATACAACAGCACCGCGTCGTCACCCGCGCTGGGGCCCACGCCGATCGGGAACGCGATGCCCGGCACGATCTGCAGCCCGCTCGAAAAATTGTGGGCCCAGCGGATCCCGGGACTGATCGACAGGCCGTCGCTCGCGGCGGTGCGGCCTGGACCCGTCACCGCCTCCTCCCGCGTCCATACGATTTCGAGCAGGGCATTGAAGGTCGGCCGCGCCAGCCACACGACGCTCGCGCCCACGTTGCACGCAACCGTCGTTGCCCGGTCACCCACCGCGTTCTTGGCCGAGGGTGTAACGGTGCCGCCGGCATTCCAGTGTGTGACCACCGTGCGCGCGACTACCACGCTGGCAGGGAGGTTCACCTGGACGCCGAGCGCGCCGGCACCCAGATCCGACTGGGCGCGCCCGGTCGGCAGCAGCAGGGACAGTCGCGGGGCGACTGACAGCCGCTCCGCCGCGGCCAGCTGAAAGCGATAGTTGACCGCGACATCGCCGAGGCCGGTCGCGACCGCCGACCCGTTGTGCGTTCGCTGGATCGGCAGCGTGTAGCTCAACTGATGGGTCCGACCGAACAAGGGCCACTCCTGGGTGAAGCTGTAGGCCCACGAGTCGGCGCCGCGGAACAGCTGGAACGCGCTGATGTGCTGCACAACGCCGGGCTCTTGATTGTAGGCCTCCTCCATCAGGAAGCTGTTGTCGGAGATGGAGGGTGGAGCCGCCGGCTCCTGAGCACCCGCGTGGGTTGCCGCGGCCGCCAGCAGGACGCCGAACCAAGCGGACCACCGCTCCTTCACGAGCCGATCGCCTGGCACCACAAGAGCTGCGCCAGCTCCCGCCCCAGGACGCGCGGGTCCCCGGAGGGCACCAACGCGATCGTGGTGGGGCCGTTGAACGGCTGCCGCTCGCTCACCGTGAGCAGCACCCCGGGGGTGAGCCCCTGCTCCGCGAAATAGCGCAGGCGCGCCGCATCCTGCGTCCCCACCTGCCGCAGCTCGAGCTTCGTGCCGACGCCAGCGTCGGCCAGGGACACGAGCACCGTCTCTTCGATGTCACCCGCCGCGGTGGGGATCGGGTCGCCGTGCGGGTCGTACTGGGGCTGTCCCAACGCGCTCGCCATCCGGTCGATCAGCTCGTCCGACACGGCGTGCTCCAGCCGCTCCGCTTCGGCGTGCACGCTGCCCCAGTCGTAACCCAGGTGCTGCGTGAGATAGAGCTCGAGGATCCGGTGCCGGCGGATCATCCGGAGGGCCGCCCGCCGTCCCTGCGAAGTGAGCTGCACGCCGCGGTATGGCACATGCTCGATCAGTCCCGTTTCGGAGAGCCGCTTCACCATGCCGCTCACCGAGGGCGGAGCGACCTCGAGCATGGCGGCGATGTCGCTGGTCGCGGCGAAGCCGCCCTGGCTCGAGAGATGGTAGATCGCCTTGAGGTAGTCCTCTACGGACCGTGTCAGGGGCGGGTTGGGATCACGTAAAGCTGGTTGCATGCCGATTCTCTCTGCCGCGCAGGCAGGTATTGGCTGTCAGGTATCGGGTGTTAGGGCAATCACTTGACCCGTAATACGAGTCATCTATTAGTCTAAGCTAATTATGGGATACCGTCAAGCGAATATGTGGATTTCGAGAGACTATACCTAGGGGTCTAAACTCGTCACCAAGTCCACGAACGGGGTGAGAATCCGCTCCGTCATCCCCCAAATCAGCTCCTCGTCCACCAGGTAGGCTGGGAAGGTGCGCGGACCGCCGCGCAGGGTAAGGGTCACCTCGCGGCGAACGCCCGGCTCCGAGAGTCGCGTGAGCGGCAGCCAGAAGGCGCGCTGGACTTCGTCGCTCGGCACGAGGGCCGCGCGTCGAGCGAGCGCGAAGACGAACGGCCGTACGACCACGGGCGGGAGGATCGGGGTACGGGGGTAGAGATCGTCCAGCACCCCCAGCCGCTCCGCGCCCGACAGGTCCACTCCCGTCTCCTCGCGCGTCTCCCGAACCGCCGTGGCTTCGAGGTCCCGGTCGTCGGCGCTGTAACGGCCGCCCGGGAACGCGATTTGACCGGACCAGGGGTCGTCGGCCCGCTCGGCACGCCGGATGAGCAGGATCTCGAGACCGAGCGGGCCTTCCAACAAGACGAGGGCGACCGCGGCGGGGCGGGCGTCAGGCGCGTCGACCACCTGGGGGCGGTGGTCTCGCAACGCCCGACGGACGGTTGCCAGGCTGATCACACCAGATGCTTCGCCAGCCACTGCACAATCGCCGCCGTCGCGAGGTCGACCGGCATGTCCCCCACGACGACGCCAGGCACGCGGACGCCCGCGGCGGCTCGAGCCAGCGCGATCGAGCCATCGTCGCGCGGGTCGATCAGCGCATAACTGTCCGCTTCAAGATCCAAGACTCCACGCCCCAGCGCATCCAGCACGATTTCGAGTCCGGGCGCTCCGGGCGGGTCGAACGACACGACCGCGAACCCGGCCCGCGCAAGCCGCTCGGCGAGCCCGGGTTTGAGCGGGCCGCACAGGACCGCGACCGGACGCTGCCCCCCGCCGCTCGCGACCTCGACAGCCACGGGCGACCCCGTGGCCCCCGTCAGGCGGAACGATCGCTTCGCGGGCGTGGCCAAGGGCTAACGGTTGCGGAGGGTGATGGCGCCGGTGATCATTGTGCCCGGAAATAATACCGTGCGATCCATCGGAAGCCATGTCTGGATGGGGCTCGGGCTCGTGGCCGGGCTCGGGTTGGGCGTCGCCGCCGCCATGACGCGGTGGCCTTCCCTGCTCGCGCTGACGCAGTGGCTACGACCGCTCGGCACGCTGTTCTTGAACCTGCTGTCGATGGTCGTGATCCCGCTCGTCGCCACGGCGTTGTTCGCCGGCGTCGCGGGGCTCGGCGACCTCCGGCGGGTGGGCCGGCTCGGCATTCGGACGCTCGCGTTCTTCTGGGGCACGACCCTGGCGGCGATCCTCATCGGCTTCGGCGTGGCGGCGTTGCTCCTGCCGCTCGCGCCCATCACTGCCGATCAGCAAACGGCACTCCGTCAGGCGGCCGCCGCCGACTCCGGAACCGTGCGACACGCGGCGGAGCAGATCACCACGGGCGCCCGGTTCATCGTGGAGCTCATCCCGTCCAATCCGGTGCGCGCCGCGGTGGACGGGAATCTCCTCCCGCTGATTGTGTTCGTCACGATCTTCGCGGTGGCCGCCGCCGCGCTGCCGGACGAGAAACGTCACACGCTCACTGACCTTGCCGACGTGGCCACGCAAGCGCTGATCCGGATCGTGCGCTGGGTGTTGCTGCTCGCCCCACTCGGCATCTTTGCGATCGTGGCCGGCGCGGTGGCGCAGTTCGGCGTTGAGCTGGTCGAGATCATGGCGGTGTTCATCGTGACGGTGATCGCCGGGCTCGCCGTACTTATTGCTGCTGTGTACCTCCCGGTCGTCGCGCTGGTGGCGCGGATCGACCCGTCGACCTACCTGTGGGCCATCCGCGCGTCGCTGGTCATGGCGTTCTCGACCACCTCGTCGCTCGCCACACTCCCCGTCATGCTCGAAGCCGCCGAGAGCGACCTGCGGATCTCGCGCACGGTGGCGAGCTTCGTGCTCCCGCTGGGGGCGAGTATCGGTCGCACGGGGAGCGCGCTGTTCCAAGCGGTGGCCGTGTTGTTCATGGCCCGGCTCTACGGCGTCCCGCTCGGGCTCGGGGGCACGTTCCAAGCAGGCGTCGCCGTGTTTCTCGCCTCGCTCACCGTCGCGAGCGTTCCCTCGGCGAGCGTCGTGAGCCTGGTGCCGGCGTTCACGGCGACAGGGCTCCCGCTCACGGGGCTACAGCTGCTGCTCGGCCTCGATCGCATTCCGGACATGTTCCGCACCATGACCAACGTTTTCGGGACGCTTACCGCGGCGACCGTGGTGGCCGCCGTGGAGGAAGAGGCGCCCGAGTGATCTGGTGGATTCCAGCCGGGTATGCCGTGTTCCTGGCCCTCCTCATCTATCGCTACAGTACGCGTCGCCCCCGTCTCGCACACCATCCCCCGCAGCGTGCCGGTTCGCTCGCCTCGGTGATCGTCCCTGCCCGGAACGAGGCGATGAACATCGAGCGCTGCGTTCGGTCGATCCTCGCGACCGATTATCGGCCCGTGGAGGTGATCGTGGTGGACGACCGCTCGAGCGACGCCACCGCGGAGATCGTCGAGCGCCTCACGCGCTCCGGCGAGGCGGCCGGTCGGTTGCGCCTGGTGCGGGGCGAGGAGCTGCCGGAGGGATGGTTTGGGAAGCCGTGGGCCATCGCCCAGGGCTATCGCGTGGCGCGGGGCGACCTGCTCCTGTTCACGGATGCCGACACCTGGCATCACCCCGAGCTGCTTCCCCGCACCGTCACCGTTCTGACGGCCGAGCGGGCGGATCTCGTGAGCGTCGTGGCGCGCCAGGAGATGGTGACGTTTTGGGAGCGACTGGTGCAGCCGCACGTGCTCGTCGCGCTCGCATCGCGCGTGGGCGACCTGCGGCGCGTGAACCGAACGCGCGTCACCTGGGACGCGATCGCGAGCGGCGCGTACATCCTCACCACCCGCCGCGCCTACAACGCGGTCGGCACGCACCAGTCGGTGAAAGGCAGCGTGGCCGAAGACCTTGCATTGGCCCAGGCGTACGTGCGACACCATCTCGACATCTTCCTGACACACGGTGAGCAGTTCATGAGCGTCAGGATGTACTCGAGCCTCGCGGAGATCGTCGAGGGGTGGTCCAAGAACCTGGCGTTAGGCGTGCCACTGATGTTTCCGCCGCTGCCGCTCGTGCGGCGCGCCGCGCCCTACTTGATGTGGCTGCCCGCGTTGTGCTGGGTGCTGCCACCGCTCTTCTGGGCGGGGTACGGTTCGACCTGGGCCGTGGCCACGACGCTCGTGTCGCTGCTGATTTGGATCGTCGTGTATTGGGCGGAGGAGGTGCCGGTGCGTTACGCGCTGCTGTATCCGCTCGGGGCCATGATGGTGGCGTACATCATGATCCGGTCAGCGTGGCGAGGTGGGAAGGTCCAATGGAGAGGCAGGACCTACACGCCGCACGCCTGAAACACCGGTGGGTGGTCCCCCCGTTGCAACAGGTCGTGCAGCATCTCGTGCTCGGCGAGCCGACGATTGTACACCAGGCCCTGCGCCATGTAGATCGTGTGCGGCGAGCGCCACCAACCGTCGCACTGGCCCTCGTAGGCGGGACAGAAGTAGCTCGAGCCCGGCACCTCGTACCACTCCACCCGATCGAAGTCACCCGAGAGCCCGGCGCAGCTTTCGATCTCCGTCCACCAGGTCCGGTAGACCGCGGGCGGTGCGAACGGCACGGCGCCCGCGGGGGCAAACGCATCGAGGCAGCCGAGGAGCAATACGACGGGGAGCCATTGGAGGCAGCGCAGCATGGAAGTCCTCAAAAGTACACCGTCGCCGCGAACGAGAGCCCTTGGATGGAGCCCGCGTACGACCATCGCTTCGCGACTACGCCGCCCGACGACCTCGCGGTCGAACGTTGGTAAGAGAAGGCCACCGTCGCCGTCCCCCCGATACTGAAGCGGCGTGTGATCAGGTACGCTCCGCCGAGCTCTCCGTACGCGCCCGCTGTCCAACCATTGGAGCAGGAATGGCCCGAAACCGTGGATCCCTTGAATGCCGAGCAGTCGTGCGCGTAACCGCCAAGCACGCCGACGGTCTGAAAGCTCACCACCGCTTTGCCGCGACCCTGATAGAAGCGGCGCCCGATTCGAGCATCAACGTGTGCACTGGACGTGTACCCGTCACCGACCAGCGTGTCCTGGACATAGTCTTTGTCGTGCGAGTGGCCGCCCGTAAATCGGAAGTCGAGCAGCCACGCGCGGGTAGGCGCGGTGAAGCGGAGGACGCCGAGGCTCGCGAAGGTCGTCCCGCCCGCGAACTGCGCCGCCCACTGGTGCCGGTGAAAGGGGATCGTATCGGGCGCGGAGTCCTGCGCGGACGCGAGGGTGGGCCACAGCGCGAGCACCATGCACACCGGCAAGCGAGGAGCGAACAAAGCGGCCTCCAGGTGAGAGCGAGGCGGTTAACTATTCACCGCTCCCATCAGAGCGCCAGCCTGCCGACATGTCACTGCGAAACCACTCGCCCGGCCAGCAGCAGTCCTACCATCACGCTCGCCAGCGCGCTGCCCACGTGGAGCACGCTCGCCCAGCGCGTGCCCCGCGTCGAGGCGAGCCGCACCACGCTCGCGAGCGAGGCCGACACCGCGAGCATCCCGACCACCGTTCCCGCCGCAAACGACAGGAAGTAAGCGAGCTGGGCCGCGCGTGTGGGGGCCGCGGCGACGAGCAGCACCAGGATCGCGGCGCTCCCCGCGAGTCCATGCAGCAGGCCGAACCCCAGTGAGCGGCGGGCATCGCCCTGCGGGTGCGCATGCTCGTGCAGTGTCCCCTGGGCGTGACTATGGAGATGAAGGTGGGGCGCTCCGGCATGTGAGTGCACGTGCAGATGCCACCGTCCCCGCGCGTAGCGCAGGATCACCGAGCCGCCGAGCCCGATCAGCAGCAGCGCGACGAGGAGGTCCGCGGCGGGCCAGAGCCGATCCGGGAGACGCAGCCCCAAGAGCACGATCGCGCCCACCACCACGCCGACGCTCGCGGTGTGGCCCAGCGCCCACGCGAGACCCAGGCGACAGGCGTCGAGCAATCGGCCCTGGCGAGTCGCGAGCGTCGAGACCGCGGCGAGGTGATCGGGCTCGAACGCGTGACGGAAACCCAGCAGCAGGCCGAGGCCCGCGAGCGCGAGCAGGTTAGGAGGGGGGCTCATGGCGGCTCGCAATCTAGTCTATTCTCTAAAATAGGAAGCAGGAGTCAGGGCTCAGGGAATGGAACAGGCCACGACTAGACGCCTTTCCCGAAGTCCTACAACCTTTTAGGTGTGTTTCCCATCCAAGTCGGTACATGGTATTGACCATCCCCGGGGTGGCGACACTGCGCAGAGATCCGGACCAGCGGGCGTTGGGGGACGCGGAAACGGCCGACGCGGCG
>DASQAM010000073.1:0-9010 GCA_035635735.1 Gemmatimonadales bacterium
CGTAGGAGGGGAGCGAACTCTTCGTAGATCTTGCCGACGTCATGAAGGAGTGCGGCGCGTTTGATGTCGTCCACGTCATTCGCTGACAGCCTCAATTCGCGCGCGATAGCCAAAGCGTACTCCGACACCCTAAGCGAATGCCCGGACGTATACGGATCCCTCGCCTCCATCGCCTTGACCATCAACTCAAGCTTCTCCTCCAATTCAAGCTGCATCTGAAAGTTCATCTGGTACAGCTGACGGACGAGAAACAGTGGGAATACGAGGATGGCCAATCCGAGTAACTGGAGCCTGACATAGAGGAAAACCAAGAGAATGGCCAGTGTACTGGATAGAAGATCAGTTGCAAGAGCGTCCTTACCAATTCTGTCCCAAGCCTCGCGGACTGACACGCCGCTGCTCAGCGAGACTGCCAAGGCAACGCTACCGTGATTGACCAGAAAGTACACTATGACCAGACACGCGAACGGGAGAGGCAAGAAGGTGAACACGGGTGGGACGGTAGAACTCGCCTCTAGGCTTACGGACCCACCTAGCGCGGTATAGACCAAAGAGCAAAGGCCCGACGCGAGCATGAACTGAGCCGTATTGAACCAAACACGAATCAGCGGCTTGTGCCGAACGAATGTGTCAGCGACTAACGCCGTGACTCCCCCGATCAACATCGGCCACGGATGCTCAAAGAGGGCGACTGATGCGATGAAGGGAACAAAGGAGACTGAGGTCCTCACGTTCGCCACGGGGATAGTGAACGAGAAGGACTCGCTCACAATGCCGAGAATCACGAAGGCGGCGACGGCATTCCAAAACTTGGATGGAAACGGGGCGGGGAGATCCCACTCTCGGAATGCCAGGAGGCTCAATGTGGCAACAGACACAGCGCTGATATAGGCATAGATCAGCGCTTGCTGCAGCCTCCGTCTGAGCGATTCGGTCATTCTAGAGTCGGTTGTGAGGTAAAGGGGAAAGGGCCCCATGGGTCACTACCACGACACTGTGCCGTTCGCGAAAAACAACTTCGCAAAAGCCGCAAAAAGCGCTGCGAGCAAGTGCAACATTGAGCGTCACCCCCTTCTGGAGACTGCGAGTCGCAATTATTCGACCCACCAGGAGTGGCACGCCTCGCTATGGCGTACCCGACGCTCCGCTCGTCAACTTTTCGCTCAGCTCCGCTCGGTAGTAGCGGTGACCAGGGGCCCTTTTGTTCGATTTGTCCCTATATGGCTCGCCGGCATCCCACGGGCCCGACGCAGCCGAAAAAACCATCAATCCGTTGTGAAGCCTACGCCGCCTTGCGCCGCCGCAAGGCTTCCCGCATCGCGTCCACCACCGCCGGCATCCCTTCCGACTTGTTCAGAATCACCTTCACGCCCATCTGCCGCAGCTGCACCGCCGCCTCCGCCGGCATCCCCCCCGTCACCACGATCACCTCGGCGTCCAGCTTGCGCCCCGGCTCGAGCAACCGCTGGATCACTTGCGGCGCGTTCAGATCGGGCAAACTGAAGTCGAGCACGATCAGCGACGGCTGCACCCGACCGATCTCGAGCAGCGCATCCACCCCCGTCGCCGCCTCCACCACCTCCAGATCCAGATCCGACCGCTCGATCGTCAACACCAGCGCCTTGAGATAGCCGGGATCGTCGTCCACCACCACCACCATGTCGTGCCCGTTCCCCCCCTCGAGCTCGGGGGGCACCGCCATCTCGTGCACCCGCAAAAACGCCGTGAGATCCTCCGCCTCCACACGCCGGCGCCCCGTCGGTGTCTTGTGCCCCTTCAGCAGCCCCTGGTCGATCCAGTTCGCCACCGTCGCGGGAGAGACCTGACAGACGCGCGCCACGCGCTGCGTACCCCAGTATCGCTTGTGCTTTGGCAAACTCACAGAACCCCAAATAAGGCCAAAATGGGAAGTGCGCAAGGGGGTTTGTGGACCCGCCGCAACAACCCGGGGGGCTGTTATCTAAACGATTGAATTACAACATGTTGGAAGGAGTGCCACTGCCGCGTCAGCGACGCCTTACCGCCGCGCGTCGGTCCATCTGTTGGTTGCATCCAACACCGCCAGCACCGCGCTCCGCTCGGTGCTCTCCCTGATCTCGCACGTCCCAGTGAGCAGCTGCGCCTCGCGGCCGCCCAGCCCGTGTACCGCCACCAGCACGAACTTGCGATCGAACGCCTCGATGATGGTAGCCCCCTCGAGCGCGATGGAGTTGTCCGGCATCAGCTGGTCCAGGCACGACGACGCCGCCCGCGCCGCCGCCTCCACCCGGTTCCGCACCGTGTCGGTGCCCTGCTCTTCCGCCTCCGCCTCCCTCCCCTCGAACGACAGCTTCACGCGCACGATCACGCGCTGCGGCCGCTCCGAGGGCCGTACCTCGAGCCCCTGGAAGATGACCACCCGCTTCTTGGCACGGGTCCGCACCGCCTCATCCTGCATCTCCTCGATCGGCCGCACGTCGGCGGTCTGCGCGACGCTGATCTTGCGATGGTCGATCTTCAGGCCCAGCTGCGCCATCAGCGCCGACTCGATGTTGCGCACCACCTGCTTCGCCTGCTGGTCGCTGGTGGTGAGCACGTGGATCTCGCTCACCTCGCCCAGCGGGGTCACCACCACCCGGGCCGACAATATGCCCGTGAGGCTCGCGATCAGGTTCTCGGCGCGCTTCACTCCCCACGGGTCGGGCGCCTGGGGCGGGGGCGTCAAGGGGAGCGGATCGCGGCTCTCCGCGCCCTCGGGATTGGAAGGTGTCATGCTCAGCGTTCTCCCGTCGCCACCTGGTTTCGCCCCGACGCCTTGGCGCGGTACAGCGCACGGTCGGCCGCCACGAGCACGTCTTCGGTCTCCGGGCCCCGTCCCGGCACGAACTCCGCCACCCCCACGCTCACCGTCACCAGCCCCTCGGGGTAGCCCAGCGTTCGGCCCATGCCCTCGACCGTGCCCCGCACCTTGTCCGCGACGCCCAAGGCCCCCTCCACCCGCGTGCGCACCAGCACCAGCACGAACTCGTCGCCCCCGTAGCGCGCCGCCAGGTCGGTGGTGCGGATGTGCGCGGTGCATTCCCCCGCCGCGCCGCGCAGCACCTCGTTCCCCGCCTCGTGGCCGAACTCGTCGTTCACCTTCTTGAAGTTGTCCAGATCCACGAACAGCACCGCGAATGGATCGCCCGTCCGATCGCTCCGGGCGACCTCCGAAGCGAGGCGGTCGCGCAACACCCGGTAGGTGGCGAGCCCGGTGAGCCCGTCTACGGCCGCTTGAAGCTGCGCCGCGCGGGCCTGCTTGTCGAGATAGGGGGGGCACGACTTGAGCGTGGTCCGTCCCAGCGCCGCGGCGTTCGCGAACGCCCGGCACGTCGCGTACCCGCACGCGCCGCAGTCCCACGCCTTGCCGTTGGGCGCGAGCCCGATCTCCTTCAGGACGGCATCGACCGCTGTCGCCTCCGGCCGGTGCCCGTTCTGGGAGATCGGGAACGCCTCGGCGACCCGCACGCCGCGCGCGACGGCTTCCTCCACCACCGGCGCGCGCGACCGCGCCGGCTCCGTCGCCCCCACGATCTGGCGCCGCCGGAACAGCTCGTCCCGCGGCCCCAGCAACGGATGGTCGAGACACCCCTCGCACGGCAGGATGTCGACGAAGCCCAGGTCCAGGCGATCCACCGCCACCGCGTGTGCGATCGCCCCCAGACCACCCAGCCCGCGAACCTTGCGGAACCGCCGGCTCGCCTGCGTCTCCTCGAGCAGCACCTCGAGCGGCAATCCACCCGCCATGCTCAGGTGCCGCCGCCGCTCCTCTGGGACGCGGGTGAAGTACTCCGCCTGCTCCGAGACCACGATGCCGCGCCGCCGGAACAGGTCGTCCAGCTCCTCGAACGTGATCGCCGCGTCCACGTCCGGCCCGCCCTCGGTGAGGCACACCCCGGCGTACACGACCGGCGTGCCCACGCCGTGCAGCTGCTTCAGATAGCGCGCCTCGGCGGCGATCGGCGTCGCCACCGGGGCCAGGTAGGGGATCAGCTCGGGGTACTGCGTCCGCACCGTCTCCACGATCACCGGGCAGGTGCTGCGGATCATCGTGCCCCAGTCGCCGTCGGCCCAAAGGTCCAAGTACTCGCGGGCCACCAGCTCGTCGCCCAGCACGCCGCGGTGCACGGTGCGGAACCCCGCCGCGTAGCAGGCGTTCACGACCTGATTGGGAGCCGCGGGATAGAAGTAGGCGGCACACTCGACCGACAGGATCAGCGCGGCCCGGCCCGCGAGGGCCAGCTCGAGCGCGCGCGACACGTCGCCCAGCGCCTCGATCGCGTCGTGCGGGCACGCCGGGAGACACAGCCCGCAGCGCGTGCACGCCTCGTCCACGATCCGCACGATCGCACCTTCGACCGCCACCGCGTCGGCGGGACACACCCGTACGCAGGCCATACAGGCCACGCACGAGTCGGGTTTGATCTTAAAGTCCACGAGACAGCCGGCCGGGGCGCTGCGGCTCTCCGAACAACGTCGAGCAAGGGCGCCGTAAGATGGACGCCGCGGCACTGCCTGTCAATAGCGGCACGAGACGACAACCCTTTGGTGGAGCGTGATTTAGGCGAGTGCGTACGCTTTCAATTTACGGTACAGGGTGCGCTCGCCGATCCCCAGGACCTCGGCCGCTTTGCGACGATTGCCTTGCGTCTCGCGCAACGCCGCCTCGATCGCTGCCCGCTCTACGTCCGCCATTGTCATGCCGGGGCGGTACACCACGTCCGCCTCGCGCGCGGCCTCCGCGACACCCGACGTAACCGCGCTAACTCCAGAGCCGGGGCCTACCTCGATGACCTCGACGCGCGGCGGCCGCTCTTCCAGGCGTCGCCGCAGCTCTTCAACCTGTAACTTAAGCTCCACAAGACTGCGGAAAATGAACTCCAACTCCGGAGCCCCCACCCCCCCCGGCCCGCTCACGTCACGGCCGGGACCGAGCAGCCGAATGGGCAGCATGCTGCCGTGCTCCCGGATGTCCTTCGGGATGTCGCTCGCGCGGATCTCGCCTTCGGGCGCGAGCACCACCATGGACTCGATGAGATTGCGCAGCTGGCGGATGTTGCCGGGCCACTCGGCGTCCACCAGGATCTGCAGCGCCTCGGGCGTGATGCCCCGGAACGGGCGGTCGTGCTGGCGCGCGAACTCGGGCGTGAAGCGGCGCACCAGGAGCGGGATGTCGGTCTTGCGTTCGCGCAGCGGCGGCAAATAGATGTAGAGCACGTTCAACCGGTAGAATAGGTCGTCGCGGAACCGCCCCAGTGCGACTTCTTCCTTGAGCGACTTGTTGGTCGCGGCGACGACCCGCACGTCCACCTTGATCGCCTGCGTGCCGCCCACGCGGAAGAAGGTCCGGTCCTCGAGCACGCGCAGCAGCTTGACCTGAGTGGCGGCCGCCATTTCCCCGATCTCGTCGAGGAAGATGGTGCCGCCGTCGGCCAGCTCGAACCGGCCCAGCCGCCGCTCGGCGGCGCCGGTGAACGCCCCCTTCTCGTGGCCGAACAGCTCGCTCTCGAGTAGGGTCTCCGGAATGGCGGCGCAGCTCACCGCGATGAACGGCTTGGCGCGCCGCGGCGAGAGGTCGTGGATCGCCCGCGCCACGAGCTCCTTCCCCGTGCCCGACTCTCCTTCGATCAGCACCGTCGAGGTCACGGGCGCCATCTGCTCGATTTTCACGAGCACTTCCTGGATGGCGGGGGATTCGCCGATGATCCCGGTGCGCTGTTGCAGCTTGCGGCGCTCGATCAGGCGGCGCACCGTCGCGGCCACCTCGGCGGGGTCGGCGGGCTTTTCGAGATAGCCGGTGAGACCGAGCCGGCGGGCCAGGCCCTTGGCATCGGGCTCGGTCTCTTCCACCAGGCCGAGCGTCGAGACCGAGCGGTCGCGCGCCAGGGTGAGGAGCTGCGCGGCGCCGGACTCGTGCAACCCGCCCGTCACCACCACGCAGTCGGGCGGTGGATCGCGGCGCAGGGCCTGGCGCGCTTCGTCGAGCGTGTGGGCCAGCGTGGTGTGGAAGCCCGCGGCCTCTACGCCTGCGTTGATGCGGACGGCGTGCTCCAGGTCGTCGGTGGTGATCAGGATCCGGTCAGGCATGGCTCGTCCGCTGCCCGGTCACGAGCTCCACGGCGTGATCCAAGAACAGCTCCAGTACGGCCAAGCCATCCGCTACGCCTCCGGTCGACCCGGGGAGGTTGACGATCAGCGTCTTGCCGCGCGTGCCGGCCAGCCCTCGGGAGAGCCAGGCCCGCGGGAACTTGGGCGCCGCGACGCCGCGCAGCGCCTCGGCGATCCCGGGCGCGAGGCGGTCCACCACCGCCTCCGTCGCCTCCGGCGTCACGTCCCGCGCGGTGAGCCCGGTCCCGCCGGTGGTGAGAATCACGTCCACCTCACCCGAGTCCGCCCAGCGCACGAGCTTCCCGACAATGCGGTCGGTCTCGTCGGGCACCACGCTCCGCACCGCCACCTCGTAGCCGTGCGCGCCCGCCCACGCGAGAATCGCGTCGCCCGACGTATCCGCCCGCTGGCCAATGGCCCCAAGGTCACTGATCGTCAGAATCCCGATCCGCATCAACCTCCTCCAACCTCCCCCGTCCTATTTCTTGGTTCTCCTCGGCACAAATGGCATCGCCACCACTTCCGCCGGTGCCCGCTTGCCGCGCACGTCGATCGTGAACCGGGTCCCCGGCTTGGTCTCTGGCACCGGGAGGTAGGTCATACCGATCGCGCAGTTCGCCGTCGGCGTCACCGTACCGCTGCGCACCACGTCCACCTGCGGGCCGTCCAGGTACACGCCGTAGCCGTGCCGCGCGACGACCTTCGGCTCGGTCACCTTGAAGCCCACGAGCCGGCGTTTCACGCCCGCGAGCTTCTGCCGCTTCAACGCGGCGAGTCCCGTGAAGTCGGCGCCCTTCTCGAGCTTTACGATCCAGCCCAGTCCCGCCTCGTACGGCGTCACCGTGGCGTCGATGTCGCTCCCGTATAGGGGGTAGCCCGCCTCGAGCCGCAGCGTGTCGCGCGCCCCTAGCCCGCACGGCTCCGCCCGGCCCGCTCCGACCAGGGCATGCCACAGCGTTTCCGCGTCCGCCGCACGGCAGTACAGCTCGAAGCCGTCCTCCCCCGTATACCCGGTCCGCGAGATGAAGCACTGCACTCCGGCGACCTTCCCCTCGGCGAAGTGATAGTAGGGGATCATCGCCACGCCGACGGGCGTGAGCGGCGCGAGCAGCGTCTCCGCCTCCGGGCCCTGCACCGCGAGCAGCGCGGTGGCATCCGAGATGTCGCGCAGCCGGACGTTCGCACCGCGCTTCTGCGCCACGATGCGCGCCCAGTCGGCCGCGATGTTGGCGGCGTTCACGACCAGCATGAGCCGGTCCGCGAAGCGATACACGAGGCAGTCGTCTACGAACGTGCCTTGCTCGGTGAGGATCGCCGAATACTGTGCCTGCCCGGGTTTCAGGGCGCCGACGTCGTTGCAGGTGACCTGTTGCACGAACGCGTTCCGGTCCGGCCCGGTGACCTCGAACTCACCCATGTGCGAAACGTCGAACACCCCCACGCGTTCGCGCACGGCGCGGTGCTCGGCCGCGATTCCCCCCGGATAGCTGACCGGCATCTCGTAGCCGCCGAACGGCACCAGCTTGGCGCCGAGCGTGACGTGGATCTGGTGCAGCGGGGTGCGCTTGGGAGTCTCCATCTCTAGCCCATCAGTGTGGCCAACAGGGCCTTCTGCACGTGGAGGCGGTTCTCAGCCTCGTCCCACACGCGCGACTGTGGGCCCTCGATCACGTCGGCCGAGACCTCCTCACCCCGGTGGGCCGGGAGGCAATGCAGGAAGATGGCTTTCGGATCCGCGAGCTTCATCAAGTCCGGGTCCACGGTGTAGCCCCGGAACGCGTTGCGCCGCGACTCGGCCTCGCCCTCCTGGCCCATGGATGCCCACACGTCCGTGTTCACCACATGCGCACCTTCGACGGCTTCTTCCGGAACCTCCGTGATCGAGAGGCAGGCGCCCCCCCCCGCCGCCTTGGCCCGCTCGAAGATCGCGCGGTTCGGCTCGTAGCCTTCCGGGCAGGCGAGGCGCAGCTCGAACCCCAGCACCTGCGCCGCCTCGATCCAGCTGTTCGCCATGTTGTTGCCGTCACCCACCCAGGCGATGCGCTTCCCCTCCCACGTGCCGAGCGCCTCGCGCACGGTGAACAGGTCGGCCAGCACCTGGCAGGGATGCGACAGATCGGTCAGGCCGTTGATCACCGGGATGGACGCGTGCCGCGCCAGCTCCTCGACCTCGGCGTGGTCGAAGGTCCGGATCATGATTCCGTCTACGTAGCGCGACAGCACCCGCGCCGTGTCGGGGATCGGCTCCCCCCGCCCGATCTGGATGTCGCGGGACGAGAGAAACAGCGCCTGCCCGCCGAGCTGGTACGCGCCCACCTCGAACGACACGCGGGTCCGGGTGCTCGACTTCGCGAAGATCATCGCCAGGGTCTTCCCGGCGAGCGGCGTGTCGCGGTAGCTGCCGGCCTTCATACGGCCGGCGAGGTCGAACAGCCGCAGGATCTCGTCCCGGGTGAGGTCGGTGACGGCGAGGAAGTCGCGCTTGGCCATGGAGTCCCTGGAGGCAAGTCAAAATGACAGGTTGTGGCTGCTAATTCTACGCGGGAGAGAATCCTGGGACAAGCGGCTGGCCTGTTGATCCGTTCATAGATTGGGCGCAGTCCGAAAAAGGAGGGGAGCCATGAATAGACGTGAGTTCGTCAACGAGGCGGCAGGCATCGTCATCGGTGGGATTCCCCTTGGGATTGCCGCCGCACAAGAGCCGTTCCCTTCGACCGTAGCGGGCGTACGCATCGTGGATTCGGAGATTGCCAGAACGGCGACAGCATTGGCGCGCGCGGCCTCACCACCCTACTTGTTCAATCACGCAGTGAGGACCTTCCTCTTCGGTTCCCTGATCGGGCGAGCGCTCGGACTGAAATGGGACGACGAGGTGCTGTACCTT
>DASQAM010000074.1:0-2581 GCA_035635735.1 Gemmatimonadales bacterium
GTGTTGCGCAGCACGCACACGTTCGTGGGGTTGATGTGCTGATTCGCGGCGAAGCACACACGGTCGCCGTTGCGCCGGCGGTTCACCTGATCGGCGAGCCGCCCGATGGTGAGCAGATCGTTCGAGTGGAACAGCGCGAGCGCGTCGTCGCGCGTCAACCGCTCGCCGCGCTGGACCTTGTCCGCGATGGGAGCGAGCGCGGACCGTCCGTCCATCACGCCGCCCGCCGGATGGCGAGCGTCACGTTGTGCCCGCCGAACCCGAAGGAATTCGAGAGCGCCACGTCCACGTGGCGTTTCACGGCCTTGTTGGGCGCCGAGTCGAGGTCGCAGGCGGGATCGGGCGTGAACTGGTTGATGGTCGGAGGGATGATCCCGATTTGGACGACGAGAGCGCAGACGCCTGCCTCGAAGGCGCCGGCGGCACCGAGCAGATGCCCGGTCATCGACTTGGTGGAGCCGAAGACGAGCTTACGGGCGCGGTCACCGAACACGGCCTTCACGGCGGCGGTCTCGGCGGCGTCGCCGTGCGGCGTAGAGGTCCCGTGGGCGTTGATGTAGCCGACGTGATCGGGCTCGATTCCCCCGTCGCGCATCGCGAGGCGCATCGCTTCCTGGGCTCCTGAGCCGTCGGGCGCCGGGGCCGTGATGTGGTGCGCGTCCGCGGTCTGGCCGAAGCCCACGACCTCGGCGTAGATCTTCGCGCCGCGGCGCCGCGCGTGCTCCCACTCCTCGAGGATCAGTACCCCCGCGCCGTCGCCCATCACGAACCCGTCCCGGTCTTTGTCGAACGGGCGGCTGGCGGTCTGCGGGCTGTCGTTGCGCTCCGACAGCGCTTTCATATTCGCGAAGCTGGCGACCGCCAGCGGCGTGATGGCGGCCTCCGCTCCGCCCGCGATCATGATGTCCGCCTGGTCGTGACGGATCAACTCGAGCGCGTCCCCCACGCTGTGCGCCGACGACGCGCACGCCGACACGGTACAGTAGTTCGGCCCCTTGGCCCCGTAGCGCATCGAGATCAGCGCCGCGGCGACGTTCGGCATGTACATGGGGACGAAGAACGGCGACACCCGACTCGGTCCTTTGTCGAACAGGGCGCGGGCATTTTCCTCGAATGTCTGCAGCCCGCCTGTCCCGGTGCCGACGATGGCGCCGACGCGCTTCAGGTCGACCTTGTCCCAGTTGTTCGCGAGGCACGCGTCCGTCACCGCCTGCTCCGCCGCGCCGAGCGCGAACTGCGCGAACAGGTCGTAGCGGCGGATCTCTTTCTTGTCCAGGAAGCGCGCTGGCTCGAAGCCCTTCACCTCGCACGCGAACTTCACGGGACTCTGTGCCGGGTCGAACCGCGTGATCGGCCCGGCACCCGAGCGGCCCGCGATCAGAGCCTCCCAGGTGCTGTGTACATCCGTGCCGAGGGGCGTGACGAACCCGAGGCCCGTGATCGCGACCCGTCGCGTCATGCGCTCATTTCCCCATCTTCTCGTGCAGGTACTGCAACGCCTGTCCTACCGTTCGCAGCTTCTCAGCTTCCTCGTCCGGAATATCGATGTCGAATTCCTTCTCGAAGGCCATGACCAGCTCCACCGTGTCGAGGCTGTCCGCGCCCAGGTCCTCCATGAAGCTCGCTTCGGAGGTGAGCTTGTCGCGCTCGACCCCAAGCTCCTCGACGATGATGTCTTTGACCTTCTCCTCGAGCTGCTTCATGTCCATTGCCATGGGGTACCCTCAATGGAGGTGTGGGGAAACGATCACAGCACCATCCCGCCGTCGACGACCAGCACCTGACCCGTAATGTAGCTCGCGAAGTCGGACACGAGAAAGAGCACCGCCGCCGCGACATCCGACCCCTGCCCCAGCCGGCCCAGCGGAATCGCCCCGATCAGGGCTTCCCGCGCGTCGCCGGTGATGGTGCGGGTAAGCTCCGTGTCGATGAACCCCGGGGCCACCGCGTTCACCAGGACGTTACGGGAGGCCAGCTCCTTGGAGACGGATTTGGTGAAACCGATCAGACCGGCCTTGGACGCGGTGTAGTTCGACTGCCCCTTGTTGCCGTAGATGCCCACGATGCTCGTGATATTGACGATCCGCCCCCAGCGCCGCTTGATCATCCCCCGGGCCGCGTGCTTGGTCACGAGGAACGCACCCTTGAGATTCGTGTCTATGACGGTGTCCCAATCGTCCTCGCCGATGCGAAACAGCAGGTTGTCGCGCGTGGTTCCGGCGTTGTTCACGACCACGTCGATGCGCCCGAAGTCCCGCTCCACCGCGGCGATCGTCGTCTCCACCTGCGCGGCGTCGCCCACGTCACAACCGTAGCCCCGCGCGGCGCCGTTCGACAACGCATGCGCCGCCGCCTGGGCCTTGGCGCCGTCGCGCCCGAGGATGGCCACCTGCGCGCCCGCCACCGCGAGGGCCTGCGCAATCGCGTTCCCGATGCCGCGGCTCCCGCCCGTCACCACGGCGACCTTTCCGGCCAGGTCGATCTTCATGCCGCCTCTAGGAACGTCGCCACGTCGTCCGCGGTGCCCAGGCTGATGACACTCGCACCCGGGACGATGCGCCGCAACAGCCCGGCGAGCACG
>DASQAM010000075.1:0-1834 GCA_035635735.1 Gemmatimonadales bacterium
GACCTGACCTGGAAGGACGTAGGCGACGCCGCCTACGAGGTCGCGGTGCTGCCGTGGGGGGCGTGCGAGCCGCACAACCGCCACCTGCCCTACTCGACCGACAACGTCGAGACCGAGCGGATTGCGGGGCTCGCGGCGCGCACCGCCTGGGAGCGGGGCGCGCGCGTCGTGGTGTTGCCGGTGGTGCCGTTCGGCGTGAACACCGGCCAGCTCGACCTGCCGCTGTGTCTCAACATGAACCCGAGCACGCAAGCGTTGGTGCTGCGCGACGTGGCCACGGCGCTCGCCGGCCAGCGCGTGCCGAAGCTCGTGATCTTGAACGGACATGGCGGCAACGATTTCCGCCAGATGATCCGCGAGCTCCAGCCGGCGGTGTCGCTGTTTTTGTGCGTGGTCAACTGGTATCAGGTGGTGGACGCCAAGACCTTTTTCGCCGACCTGGGCGACCACGCGGGCGAGCTCGAGACCAGCGTCATGCTGCACCTCGCGCCCGAACTGGTCCGGCCCTTGTCGGAGGCCGGTCCCGGCACGACGCGCCGGTTCACGATCGCGGGGCTACGGGATGGCTGGGCGTGGGCGCCGCGGCAGTGGCGCCAGGTGACGGACGATACGGGCGTGGGAAATCCCGCGGCCGCCACACCCGAGAAGGGACGCAAGTACGTAGACGCGGTGAGCGAGAAGATCGCGGGGTTCCTCGTGGAGCTGGCCAGGGCCGATACACACGACATGTATGGATGACTCAGACACACGCCTTGGCACGGTTCGACCACAACAGCTGCACCTCGTAGGCGCCGAGTTTCTTGTTCTGCCAGGCGCAGATGTCACCGATCTCGCCACTGGTGTCGTCGTACCATCCCTGGCCCGGCACCGGGTCGGTGATCGCCTCGGCGAGCTCGTGGGAGCAGACTGAAGTCAACGCGTCGAGCGGCTGCAGATCAGCCAGGCATCCCGAGCAATTGGGGTACGGGACCACCGCGTAAAAAAGGCCGCCGGCCGAGCTGTCGTGATAACCGCAGAACGCCTGGCAGGAGCGCTCGCTCCCGGCCACCACGGTGACGCCCGGCGGCAGGAAGGCGAAGTACAGCGTGTTGGCCGTCGCCGCGGGTACGGACTTGCGCGCCACCTCCCCCTCGAGCATCTGCTGGATCGCGCTGTCGGTGACGCTCGCGTCGGGCGCCGTATCGGTGACGAGGACGGTTCCCGCATAGCGACCGCGCCCGATCTTCTGCTGCGGCGTGTTGTACTCAGCAAGCTGGTCGATGTAGGGACTCGAGACCACGAATGGAACGAATGCGTTCAGGCTCTGAGCCGTGGCCTGCGCCGTTGCTTCGTTCCAGGCTGCTCCCCAGTACACCGTGACCACTTCCACGGCGGTCAGGAGCGGGCCACCCCGATAGGTGAGCTGTGCTGCCGGGGCCGCCAGCACGCGGGCCGGCGCGGCGAGCCCGCCGGCGCCCCGCATCGGGACGACGCGAATCGGGCGGCGTCGCGCGGGCGGCTGGGAGCGCTGCTTCCGTGAGGGACTCATGGGTCGTTCTTACCCCGCTAGCCCGCGATCGGTAGTTACCGCATCCGCACCCGGTACCCTCCCTCGCCATCGTCCAACCCCCACTCGCTCACCATCCCGCGCAGCTCGCCCTGCAACAGCGTTTTCACCAGGCCGCGCAGGACGGGCCCGCCGGCCGATCCCTTCCCTTTCCCCGTGATGATATGGACCACGGCACCGCCCTTGCGGCGCCGCCAGCTCTCGAGGAACGCTCGCACGGCGGACCGCGCTTCGATCGCGCCGAACCCGTGCAGGTCGAGCTCGCCGTCCGCCCGTGCGTCGAGCAGC
>DASQAM010000076.1:0-5419 GCA_035635735.1 Gemmatimonadales bacterium
CTCCCGCGCGTGAAACTCGGCGACCGCTTTGGCGAGCTCGGCCGCTCCGAAGTCGGGCCACATCGTCTCGGTGAAGTACAGCTCAGCGTACGCGGACTCCCACAGCAGGAAGTCCGACAGCCGTTGCTCGCCGCCGGTGCGAATCAGGAGATCCACATCCGGCAGGAGCGCGCCGGCGCCGATCGCCCAGCGGGAGGAGTAGTCCACCGCGAGTCGCAAGTGGAGCCGGGCATTACGGGCGGTGGCGTGCTCGGCGGCGCCGATGGCGGCTAGGAGCGGCCCGGGCAGCCGGTCGCGACGCCCGATCAGCTCGAGTCGCACGTCGTTCTGCGCGAGGCGGGGCGCCTCGGTGCGGAGATAGCGGGCGAGGAGGCGCATCAACGCGGCGACTTCGGCCGCCGGTCGCTTCCAGTTGTCGGCGGAGAAGGCGTACAGCGTGAGCGCGGCGACGCCGAGCCGGGGTGCGGCCTCGACCGTGCGCCGCACGGCCTCGGCGCCGGCGCGGTGGCCGGCGACGCGGGGCAGGCCCCGGCGTGTGGCCCAGCGGCCGTTGCCGTCCATCACGATTGCGACGTGCAGAGAAGAGCTTTGCGGCATAAAGTCTGTCCTCAAAAAAAATGCCTCACCCCTGACGGGTGGCGTGAATCAACGCTTCCATGTGATCCAGGTAGCGCTCCAGCGCGCGCCGCCCGGCAGCGGTGAGCCGATACTCGGTCTTCGGAATCCGGCCCTCGAACGACTTCGTGCAGGTGATGTACTGCGCCTCCTCCAGCCGGCGCGCGTGCACGCTCAAATTGCCGTCCGTTGTCTTGAGCAGGGCCTTGAGCTGATTGAAGCTCAACGCCTCGTTGACGGCGAGCGCGCTCACGATGCCGAGGCGCACGCGCTCGTGGATCAGCCGGTCGAGCTCGGCGGCGCGCGAACCGCCGCGCTCGCTCTTGAGCCCGTGCTCGACCGCCTCGGTCTTCCGCGCCGCTCCCTGCTTAGCCACCGTACCTCCGGGCAATGATCGTGCCGAACGCGATGTGCAGGCCGCCGAACCCCGCGGCCATGAGCCAGTTGCCCCACGCCGCCGGCCCGAACAGCGCCGCGGCGCCCACCAGCATGAAGCAGATCCCCATCACGGGGACGATCCGCACCGAGAACGCGCCACCCGTCACGAACCCCGTGCCGTACAAGAGCAGCCAGGTGCCGGGCAGCGCGTGCGACAGGCCGGAGCGGTACAGCACGACGGTGAGCAGACCGCCCACGATCATGGGCGGCAGGAAGCTCAGCCCGAACCGTCGGCCCGGCCCGGACAAGATGGGATCGTTCACGGCGTATGCCTTCCGGACCATGGCCGACCCGCCGATCGCGAGCGCCACGACCGCTTCGCCCAGCCAGGTCGCGAGCCACAGCTCGGGGGTGGGCTGACGCGCCGCGAGGAACGCCGCGGCGAGCGCGGTGACCCCGACGGCCACCTGGCCCCAACCCGGCACCGCGGTAAACGATCCGGCGCGCTCCATCGTCTGCCGGATGAAGCGGAGGTTATCGAGCGCGCGGTCGTGCAGGGGCCGAGGGGCGACCATGACACACACGATGTGGGATCGCCGCTCTGTTGTCAAGTACTTTGTAATACAAAGTATCGGCGAGAGATAGCTTTGACCCGATGCGCGTCTACATCTCCGTCGACATGGAGGGAATCGCCGGGGTCGTCCACGAATCCCAGACCGATCCTACAACGCCGGCGTTCGCCGCCGAATACGGGCGGTTCCGCCGCCTCATGACGGCGGAGGCGAACGCCGCCGTCGAAGGTGCCCTCGCCGCAGGCGCCACCCGGGTGCTTGTGAACGACAGCCACTGGTTCATGCGCAATCTGCTTGCCGAGGAGCTGCACCAGGCGGCCGAGCTGGTGTCGGGAGATCCCAAACCCCGTTCCATGGTTCAGGACATCGACGGCGGATTCGACGCGGCGCTGTTCATCGGCTACCACGCCCGCGCGGGCACCCGCAACGCGACCCTCGATCACACCTACGCCGACCGCATTCATGATGTCCGACTGAATGGGAAGCCGGTAGGAGAGCTGGGGCTCAACGCGGCGCTGGCGGGCGTGCACGGCGTGCCCGTCGCTTTAGTGAGTGGCGACTCTGCCGTGACAGCCGAGGCGAAGGACCTGTTGGGGGACAGCGTGGCGACGGTGGTCGTGAAAGAGGCGGTGAGCCGCCACGCGGCGAAGAGCGTCGCGCCCGCGGTCGCGTGCCGCATGATCCGCGAGGAGGTTCCGCGCGCGTTGCAGCGTGCGCACGCGCCGTTCACGCTGCGGGCGCCGGTGACGCTCGAGGTGGACTTCGCGATGACGATCCACGCGGACATGGCCGAGCTCTGCCCGGGGGCGACGCGGACCGCGGGCCGCACGGTGGCCTTTACGCACGCGGAGTATGGGCAGGTATTCCGGGCGTGGCGGACGCTGCTGAATCTTTCGGCCGTGGTGTAAGGAGCGCCGCCTGACCGCCCTCCTCGCTCGTCTCAAAGCCAGCCTCGCGGATCGCTACGCGATCGACTGCGCGGTCGGCCGCGGCGGGATGGCGACGGTCTTTCTGGCGGTCGACTTGAAGCACCACCGATCCGTTGCCATCAAGGTGCTCCATCCCGAGCTCGCCACGAGCCTCGGCGTGGAGCGATTCCTGCGTGAGATCACCACCGCGGCCGGACTGAACCACCCGCACATCCTCGCGCTGTACGATTCGGGCCAGGCCGCCGAGCTGCTCTACTACGTGATGCCGTACATCGAAGGCGAGACGCTGCGTGGACGTCTGCAGCGCGAGCAGCAACTGCCCATCGTCGACACGGTCCGCATCGCGAGCGAGATCGCCGAGGCCCTCGGGTACGCCCACAGCCGCGGCGTGGTGCACCGCGACATCAAGCCGGAAAACATCATGTTCTCGGCGGGCCGCGCCCTCGTGGCCGACTTCGGGATCGCCCGCGCCCTGACGGCCGCGGCGCTCGAGCCCCTGACGGACACCGGCGCCATCGTCGGCACGCCCGCGTATATGAGCCCCGAGCAGGCGACGGGCGGGCAGCTCGACGCCCGGTCCGACATCTACAGCCTCGGATGCGTGGTGTACGAGATGCTCACCGGTTCGGTGCCGTTCACGGGCCTGACCGCGCAGGCGGTGATGGCGCGCCACTCGATCGACATCGCGCCCCCGATCCGCAGCGTCCGGCCCACCGTGACGGACGCGCTGGAGCGCGCCGTGTTGACCGCGCTCGCCAAGGTGCCGGCGGACCGGTTCGCCACGGCGGCCCAGTTCGCCGCCGCCCTGACGGCGCGCGGGGAAGCCACCACCGACGGGGAGGGAGCCGAGTCGATCGCGGTCTTGCCCTTCGCAAACCTGAGCGGCGATCCCGAGTTCGAGTATTTCAGTGAGGGCATAGCCGAAGAGATCATCAACGCCCTCACCCAGCTGCCCGGCCTGCGCGTGGCCGCGCGTACCTCGTCGTTCGCGTTCCGCGGTCCGGCGATCGACCTCGCCGAGGTGGGCGCAAAGCTCAAGGTGGCGACGGTGCTGGAGGGAAGCGTGCGCAAGGCGGGAAACCGTTTGCGGATCGGCGCCCAGCTCGTGAAGGTCGGCGACGGCTACCATCTCTGGTCGGAGCGCTACGACCGTGAAATGACCGACGTCTTCGCGATCCAGGACGAGATCTCGAAGGCGATCGCCAACCGACTTCAGGTCACGCTGGGTGTCGAGGGGACGCCGCTGGTCACGCCGGCTACGGGGAATCTCGACGCCTATCATCTCTATCTGAAGGGGCGGTATTACCTGGCGCAGCGCGGGCTCGGGCTCAAGAAGGCGCTCGAGTGTTTCGATCAGGCGCTGGCGCTCGATCCACAGTACGCGCTGGCCTACGCGGGTCTCGCGGATGCCTGCACGGTGCTCGCGCAGTACGGGCTCGCGCCGCCCAACGTGCTCCGACCCAGGGCACGCGCGGCCGTTCAGAAGGCCCTCGATCTGGCGCCCGACCTCGCAGAGGTCCACTGTGCTTCGGGAGCGCTGGGCTTCATCTGCGACTGGGATTGGCCTCGGGCCGCGCGAGAGTTGCGGCGTGCGGTCGAGCTGAATCCCCGCTACGTCGCCGCGCGGCAATGGCTGTCTTACTATCTGGTCTTCATCGAGGGCCGGGTAGAGGAGGGGATCGCGCACGCGCAGCGTGCCGTCGAGCTCGACCCGCTAGCGCCGTTACTCGTCATGCAGCTCGGCATGACGCTGATGGGGGCGGGGCGCTATGAGGAGGCTGTCGCGCCGCTCAAGCGAGCGGCAGACCTCGCGCCCACGATGTTCCTCCCCACCATCCACCTCGGGCTCTTGTATAACCACCTGGGCAAGAGCGAGGAGGCCATCGCGTCCCTGGAAGTCGCGGTGGTTGCCTCGGGACGCCACCCCTGGACCCTCTCGGCGCTCGCCGTGTGCTACAGCGCGCTCGGCAAGCTGTCCGAGGTGGACGCGATCAGCGACGAGCTCATCGCCCGCGCACGGCGGGAGTATGTGCAGTCGTCCATGCTCGCGATCGTCGCGGCGAGCCTCGGACGCATGGATGTGGCGTTCGAGTTCCTGGAGCGGGCGTGCGACGAGCACGACGGCATCCTCGTGTACTCGAAGCGATATCCCTTCTTCAAGCTGCTCCAGGCCGATCCACGCATGGAGCACGTCTATCGGCGCATCGGGTTTCCCGAAACGGCGGGCTACGCCAACAGCACCAGGCCGTAGTCGCCCACGATCCGGAATCCCAGAAACAGGTACGCGCGCCGGGCGGCCGCGTTCGCCGCATCGGCGAACAGCACCGCGCGAGCGATCCCCTGCTTGCGCGCCGCGAGGAGTGAGCCGGCGACGACCGAGCGCGCGTAGCCGCGCCCCCGCAGCTCGGGTGGCGTCCACACACCGCCGATCTGGACGATGTCGGCGAGCATGGCATTGAACACAGAGTAGGACACCGGGGCCGCGCCGGCGAGGAGCATCCAGTCCGTTCCTCGCGCGTGCTGGAGCCGCACGTCATCCGCGCTCGCCTGGCGGAGGTCGGGGCCGTCGGTCGCGCCGAGGGCCTCGACGGCGAACCTCACGCGCCAGTCCACCAGCAGCTCGAGCTCGGTCGTCGCCGGATGCCGACAGCGCAGGGCGCCGCTCGCGAGCTCCGGCGGCACGACCAGCCGGGCGAGATCGAGGACGTACAGCTCGTCGCGGCTGTCCTTGGCGGCCTGCGCCGCACCGAGCCCGAGCGCCTCACGCGCGGCCACGACCTGGTCCCACGGTCCGGAAAAGCCGGTCACCGTGCGGCCGGAGCGCCGCACCGCTTCGAGCGCCGCCGCGGCGGCGTGGCCCCCCTCCGGCGCTTGCACCAGCACCATGCCGTTCCAGCAGTGCGCCGCGACGCCCGCGATGCGCCC
>DASQAM010000077.1:0-13061 GCA_035635735.1 Gemmatimonadales bacterium
CGCGATCTCCTCCCAGCCCGAGGGGAGGAGGCCCCCCTCCTGTGCCTTGAGGATCTGCGCCACCCGGCCATAGAAGACAAACCAGAGATCATCGACACTCGCGAGATCGTGCGCCTTCAAGTAAGTCTGCACCGCCGGCGAGCCCTGCCAGACACCGGCCGGGACCTCGTCGCCTCCCATATGGATGTGGCGCAGCGGCATGCCCCCCTCGCGGTGCATCGCCACGAGATCGCCGACCACGCGCTCGATGAAGCGGTACGTCGACTCGAGCGCCGGGTTCATCACGTTGTCGTGGTAGTTCTGGGGCGAAGCGTACACCGAGCGGTCGTCCGGGTCGTTGAGCCGGTACTGCGGGTTCGCCTGCATGGCCCTGATCGCGGCACGCGCGTGACCCGGCATCTCGAGCTCGGGGATCACCTCGATGTGCCGCGCCGCCGCGTAGCGCAGGATCTCGACGTAGTCCGCGCGGGAAAGAAAACCGCTGCCCCAGGGCCGATCGACGGCGGGGCCCGAGCCGAACGCGGGCGGCAGATGCCGGTCCGAATCGGGCGGGTGGCCGCGTCGCGCGCCCGCCACGGTGAGTTCGGGGAGGCTCGGAATCTCGATTCGCCAGCCCTCGTCGTCCGTGAGATGGATATGGAAGACGTTGAGCTTGTAGCGGGCGATGAGGTCAAGCGTGCGTAGCACGGCCGCTTTCGGATGGAAATTCCGGGCGACGTCGAGCATGAACCCGCGGTAACCGAAGCGGGGAGCGTCCACCAGGCGAATGGCCGGCAGGACCAGACCTGCGCGGGCAGTGGGTGCGGGCAAGAGGCTACGCAGGGACTGAAGACCGTAAAAGACGCCGGCGGGCGAGGCACCCACGATGCGAACACCCTGGACGGAATCCACGACCAGCGTGTACGCCTCGGGCGACGTCTGACCGGCGACGGGACCCACCTCGAGTCGCAGCGGCGGGCCGCCTCCCTTGCGGGTGCCGAAGTAGGCGCGTAGGTAGTCCGCGGCGAACGCCGCCTCGGTCTTGAGCGCCTCGGCCGCTTCGACCGGCGGCAGCGTCGCGAGGCGCAGCGCTCCCGCTCCCGGGGTCGCTTCCACCGGCGTCGGGAACACCGGTGGCAGCTCCTGCACGGGGATGGTGCGAGTCGCGGAGTCGAGAGCGAACTGGTTCTCGGGTGTCACCACGCGGGGATCGTGCCCCGTGCCCTGGGGTGGCCGTTCGAAGGGCAGGGCGACGTAATCGTTCAGCGGGACGCCCACGTCCTTCGCGTCGTCGAAGACGATGTAGGGGCCCTGCGGAACGAAGCTGCGGTTCAAGAGCAGGCCGGTGAGGTACGGAATCCGAACGCTCGCACCCGGGGCCAGCCCAGCGAAGCCCGCTGCTGGCGCGAGGTGGTGCAGGTCGGCCATGACGTCCTCGATGATGAAACCGCTTCCCACGCTTCCCGGCACCGCCGAGTGGAGGGCGTTGAAGTAAATCGCCCATCCGGTCGGCGCGAGGGGCTTCGCACCACGGTTGGTGAGGGTGAACGCCACCCGAGAAACGCCCCAGTCGCTTGCGACGCTGTCCCCCACAAGCTCCCATCGAAGCTGCAGGGTCGGGGGGATCTGGGCGGCGCCGGCCCTGGGCGTGAGGGCCAGCACGAGGGCGGTTAGTGACGGAAGGAGTTTGTCGCGCATGCGAGAGATTAGACCCGTGCGGGCCGCGCTGTCCAGGGCGGCAGCCGATAGCCCCGAATCCCTCGGCGGTATACGATTGGGGCCACTTGATGCGCGCTGTGCACACTGGGCTCTACGTGATGATGGGCGTCTGCGGCTCCGGAAAGAGCTTGATCGGAGCGGAGCTCGCTCGCGCGCTCGACATCGAGTTCGTCGAAGGTGATGACCTGCATCCCCCGGACAATGTGCGGCGGATGGCCGATGGGATCGCGCTGACCGACACCGACCGCCACGGCTGGCTGCTCGAGATCGCGGCCCGACTGCGCGAGGCGAAGCGCACGGGAGTCGGCCTCGTCGTCGCGTGTTCGGCGCTCAAGCGGAGCTATCGGGACTTGCTGCGGTCCGCTGGGACCGCGCATGTGCGGTTTGTGTATCTCGCGGGGAACGGCGCGCTAATCGCGGAGCGCATGGCGAAGCGCCGCGGGCACTTCATGCCGCGGGCGCTGCTCGAGAGCCAGCTTGCGACTCTGGAGGCGCCGTCGCCGGACGAGCAGTCGTGGGTGTGCGATATCAGCGAAGCTCCGGCAGCGATCGTCGCCGATCTCGTGAGCCGCGCGGCGTCACCTGATTCATCAAGGAGTCCTTCAACATGACCGTTCCACAAACGCTGAAGGCGTGCACGTTGCTCGCCCTCGTGGTGGGGTGTGCCCCCCGCGAACCGGGGACGAGAGCGCTGAGCGGCGAGGGGTGGATCGATGTGACGGCGACGCTCGATCCAGCAACGACTCCTGTGTACGCGGGCGACGCCCCCATGAAGTTCGATTTTCTCAAAGACATGCGGAAGGGCGACAAGCTGACGCTGTCGGTCTACGCGATGGGAGCACACAGCGGGACCCACATCGACGCGCCGATGCATTTCATCGCCAACGGCGCACCGATCGACCAGGTGCCCCTGGCCCCACTGATCGGTGCCGCGCGGGTCATCGATATCCCCGACAGCGTTCAGGCGATCGACGCGGGTGAGTTGAACCGGCACGACTGGCGGGGTGCGCAGCGCGTGCTGTTCCGGACGCGGAGCACGCTGCGCGGTTGGATGGACTCAGCCGCGTTCCATCGGGACTTCGCGTACGTCGCGCCGGACGCGGCGCAGCTGCTGGCGGACGCGGGAGTCCTGCTGGTCGGCGTCGACTACATCTCGGCAGAGCAATTCGGCGCTCCGGCGCCGAGGACGCATCAGATTCTGCTGGGTCGTGGGATTCCGATCGTGGAGGGGCTGGACCTGGGCCCCGTGCAGGCGGGTGACTACGATCTGATCGTGCTACCGATCAAGGTCCGCGGGCACGAAGGGGCGCCGGCGCGGGCCATTGTGCGGAAGCGGAACTGAGATGGCCGCGCTCAGAGCACTGAGTGTTGCGGCGCTCATCTATTGCTGTGCGGGCCTAAGCGTCCGTAGCGGCCAGCCGAAGTTCAGCGTGATCGCATTTTTCACCGCCAAAGAGGATGCGGCGCACATCAGCTTCGTGCATGAGGCCGAACAATGGTTTCCGGAGATGGCGGCGAAGTACAGTTTTCGGTTTGACACCACATCCAACTGGCAGAATTTGAACGCGGACTATCTTTCCCGGTACCAGGTGGTGGTTTTTTGGGACACGCGTCCTGAAGACCCCGCACAACGCGCTGCGTTTCAGACGTACATGGAGCACGGTGGAGCCTGGATGGGGTTTCACTTTGCCGGTTTTGCGTTGACCCCTTCGGCGTACCCGGCAAACTGGGACTGGTATCACAACACCTTCCTCGGGTCGGGATCGTACGTGAGCAACACGTGGCGACCGACGTCGGCCATTCTTCGGGTCGAAGACCGCAACCATCCGGCGACTGTCCATTTGCCCGAGACGTTTCGCTCATCGCCCAGTGAGTGGTACCGCTGGGAAAAGGACCTGCGCCAGAATCCCGACATCGACATTCTGCTCTCCATAGACTCGACCAGCTTTCCGCTGGGCACCGGGCCAAAACCCCATGAGATCTGGCATAGTGGGTTCTATCCCGTCGTTTGGACCAACAAGCACTACAGGATGATCTACCTCAACATGGGTCACAACGACATCGACTACGAGCACAAGTACGATGCGACGAACAAGACGTTGTCGTATACCCTGAATAACCCAATTCAGGATCGACTGATCATCGATGGCCTATTGTGGTTGGGTGCGGCAAGGTGAGCTATCGGTTCGCCCGGGTCGAGTCCTCGAAGCCGAAGAACCGGTCCATCCGCCACCGGCCATCCGCCTGCCGGAGCAGCAGGGAGACGTATCGACCGTACTCGGTCATGCGGACGCCGCGCGAGTCGCGCCAGGATTGTTCGAAGGCGCCGAACTCCGTCGCGTGATCCGGCGCGACGCGTCGCGCCGAGACGGTGAGACGGAGGTCCATGTCCTGGAGCGACGCCCAGTTGCTCCGCGCCATGGCCGCCAGCTCGGCGGGGCCCCGCACCGTGTTGAACGCCGGCCATTCAAACACCGCCGTGTCGGTGTAGAGCGCGGCATACGCCTGAGGGTCATGAGTCCGGTACGCGCGGACTAACGCCGCGTTCAACGAATCGATGCCGGCGGTCGCGTCGCCGGCGGACGGCGGAGCGGGCCGACACGCGAGGCCTAGAATGCAAAGAGCAGCGACGGCTATCCTTATCACGGGTCGTCCTCTGTTCTAGTCCTTGGGTGGTCCCAATCGTTGGCCTTCACGCTGCTGTGCCACGAGTCGTTCGGTAAAGTCGACCCGCTCTTCCAGCTCGCCCAGCCGCTGCGTCAACTGATCGAGCTCGTCCAGGCGGCGCTGAAGATCCTCCAGCGCCTGGCGCTCGGCCGGGTCCACCACCCGGGACTTGCGCGAGGGTAATAGCCGGAGCACGGCCACGCCGGCAAATACCAGCGCGATGAGCGCCCCGAAGCTGACCGTGGGCCAGAACACCTCGCCCGGAATTCCAAACATCCTAGGCTGCCTCTCTCTGGAGCACTCGTGTCATGTCGCGAGTCGGTGACCTCGACTTGTGCTACGGGCGTGTGGGCGTGGAGTTTCGGGTTACTCCCCTCCGAAGACGAGCACGTATCCATTCGGATCGCGCACCTCAAAAGGGGAATTCCTCTCGGGGATTGTGCCTAAACTGCGGGCGATCGTCGCGCTCGCGCAAGAGTAGTGAAGGATAGTCAGGCGCGTTACTTCGCGAACTCGGTGAGCTTCCGGAAGCGTACCGTGAGCTTCAAGCGCTTGGTCAAACACCTCGTAGCGGATCGCGGCGCGGCGTGCCGTCATCACGGCCGTGCCCGGTACAACTCCGGCATGGACTCGGAAAGGTTTCGCGAACTCCCCCCGGCGAAAGTCGGCCGTGAAGAGGCTCTTGGCTGCGGGACTCATGGCTTCCATCTACCTACGCGCGCCACCTTGGCTGTCACCGCCCACAGGCCCAAAAGGATCAGGGTCCACACCAGCGCCGAAACCCCCACCATCGTGACCACGTACCCCGTGCCGCCAAGGGCGCGGTGCGCCTCGAACAGCCATGCCTGCACGATGTAGCCCGGGACTATGAGGAGCAGCGCCAGGGGTTGGTCCATGTGATTCAGCGCTCGTGAAGACGCGAGCACCAGGACCGTGAAGAGCAGGGGAGCGGCGACCCGAATGCGAATCTGCATTAGCGGTAGATTAGCGCGGTTGGAGGGGGCTCACTCACCCAACAGCACTTTGGCGGCGCCGATCGGAGTTTGTATGATAACAAACCCACTGCTGCTCATCGCGGCGGCCACCCTGGTCGGCATCGCCGGTTTCGCGGGCCTCCTCCACCTGGTCCCGCGACTCGGCGCCGCCGGGATGCGAGTCAGCGCATGGCTGTGCCGGGCCCCGGGGCTGGATCTTGTGGTCTCCCTTTTTACCTGGATCCCCCCCACCCTGGGAATCCTGTATGGCTGGCGCGGCGTGGTGGGAGCGGTCATCGGGCAGGTGCTGGGGATGCTGGCCTGGATGTTCGCCCACGAACTGGCCAACCGCCAGTACGTGAACGGGCCGCGCATCGTCACGTTCCTCAACCGCACCGTCGGACGGTTCAACAACCACGTCGCCCTCTGGGTGACCGCGCTCGCCCTCCCCGTCTTCATCGTCCTCCGCGTGGCGCAACTGTGCATCTACCCCATCCTCACCCCGCTCGTCGGCCTGCCGCGCTACCGCCACGGGGACTGGGTGAACGTCAGCCGCCAGAAGTTCACCGGCCTGGTGGGACACGATCTGATCTGGTGCTTGTACTGTGACTGGATGACCGGCGTGTACGCCCTGGGCGCGGAAATGCTGCGCAACGTCGAGAGTTTCTGGTGCCCCATCCGCTTCGCCAGCGGGAAGAAGTGTGACACCTGTAAGCTCGACTTCCCGGACATCCACGGCGGATGGGTCGCGCCGGAGGGGACGATGGGCGACGTGGTGGCGACCATGGAGAAGATGTACGGTGCGGCGGCGACCGCGCACCGGCCGCGGGACCAGCGACACCCCTGGTTCGGGCACCCAGTACGCAGGACGGTGGAGGCGAAGGCCACGGATGTCGCACCATGAGGGACGCCACGATGCTTCAGGAAATCACGAGTCGAAGGTTACGGCAGTGGCGAGCTGGTGGGACGCCCACCATTCCCGCGCTCGGTCCTGGGTCCACGCGCTCGCGCCCTCCACTTCGGCTAGCCGAAGCGACAGTTCTCTGGCGGACTGCGGTCGGTGCGCGGGGTCCTTTGCCAGACAAGAGAGCACGAGGTCATCGAGTGCCGTGGGAATCGGCTGGTCCATCCGGGCTGACGGAGGCACCGGTGGCGTCTGGGCGTGCTGCACGAGCAGCCCCATGGGGGTCTCGGCGCTGAACACGAACTGCCCGGTCAAGAGCCAGTAGTCCAGACAGCCGGTCGCATAGATGTCTACGCGCCCGTCCACATCGGTTCCCATCGCTTGCTCGGGGGCAATGAACGCCGGCGTACCTTGGACCGCGTTCTCCCGCGTGTGCAGCGGGTTCGTGTCGGTGGCGTCACGCACCGCCCTGACAATGCCGAAATCCAGCACTTTGACGAAGTCGTACTCCTCGCCGTACCGGCAGATGAAGATGTTCGCGGGCTTGATGTCGCGATGCACGAGGCCGCACGACTGAGCCTCGGACAGCGAGTGACACACCTGGCGCAGCAGGTAGATGGCCCGTTCGGGCGGGGTTGGCCCGAAGCGCCGCAGTAGCGAGTCGGCATCGAGGCCGTCGAGCAGCTCCATGACGTAGTAAAAGGCGCCGTCGGCGGCCATCCCGAAGTCGAAGAGCTCCACCGTATGGGGTGAGCGGAGGCGGGCGATCACCTGGGCCTCGCGCTCGAGTCGGCGGACGGCTTCCTCCGACAGTCCGCCACGCCCATCCCGGGCAAAGGAGGGCCGGATGAGCTTGATGGCGGCGGGCCTGGCCAGCATGCGATGCCGGGCCCGCCAGACCTCCCCCATCCCCCCCTCTCCGAGCTTCTCCTCGAGACGGTAGCTCCCCAGCTCGCGCGCGCGCTTGACCTCGGTGCCCAGGTAATAGACTACACGGGCACCCACATAGGCCATGCCCACCACGAGGAGGTAGGGGAACACGAGCCCGAAGAAGAACTGTCCCGGGTCCAGCCTGAGTGACGTGGCGCCGGACACCATGATGAACCCGATGACGACGGGGACCGAGCTGACCGATGCCAGGGCAGCCAACAGCGCCCGGCGCGGCGCGGTCGGCACGACGACCGTGAACAGCACCACCCATACGGCGACCCACGAGAGCCCCACGTGGCCGCCGTGCATCTCGAGTCCCATCGGATCGGCGAACTCGGCCGCGGCGATGGCGTAGCTGCTGACGATCTCGAATGCCAGGCCGATGTTCATCGCCGTGGGAAGCGGAAGGCGCGGGCTCCGGATCACCGCCGCGACGAGCAACGCGACCCCGATCCCGAGCACGCTGGGGCCCCATTGCAGGAAGCTCCCGAGGAATCGGGCCCGATCCTCGGAGAACAGCAGCGCCGGAAAAATTCCGGCCATGAAGAAAACGAACGCATATAGCAGGGCCAGGACGCGGAGGCGTCCGGCAGACTGGTTGAGCAGATCGACGGGGAATCCCGACGAGATCGCACGCGCGGCGGGGTCGCGCGCGTCCGGGTGCACGAGAGTGACGTGCTCGTTCATGCCGAGGCTCCCGCGCCTATCGTCGGAGCCGATGCCTAGTTCGATCGACGCCTGAACGTAAGCGAATACGAAGAACGGGTAGCGCCGCTCCACTCTCCGTCGAGCTCGTTCGAACCGACTACGTGGCCAGCGTACGTGGCAGTCGTGCCGCTCTGATCGTACCTGATGGTGAGTCGGAAAGTCCCATCTGTCTGTTGCTGGCCGGTGATAGTGAGCGGGCCGAGGTCACGCTGAAGTTCGGAAGCACGCCCGGTGCCAGCCACGTCGCTCCCGACCGTTGCCAGCGACATGTCGATACCACTCCCAGACGGGACCAGTGGCCACGTTTGCCAGGTCCCCTGAAGAGCGCTGGCTGGGCCGGCTAGACGTGCGACGGAGCCAGTGCAGGCCGCGACGCCGAGGAGCGCGATCGACGAGAGGACGAACGAGATTCGCATACGGACCTCCTGACAAGCTGCCATTGTGAGTCAGTGGAACTGTCTCTAGCCACCAATCCGCCGCTCTTCTCGCGCCTTGCTGAGTAATCGCTCTGTGAAATCGAGCCGCTCCTGGGTTTCTGCGAGATCCTGTCGGAGGTCCTGGACACCACGCTCGACTTCCTCGAGCCGCGCGGTGACGTCGGCCGATGGTGATTGTGGACGAGCGGCACGCAGACGGGCGAGCTTGAGAACCGTGACCGCAGGGATCCCCACGAATATCAGGAGGGCGGCAAGAAATACGACAGGCTCCAAGTGGCTCTCCTCGTTTGTACGCTTCCTAATCTACATGTGCCTGCGTTGAAGAAAGCGGGCCTCCTTTTGAGCAGCCGCTTGCGCAGCCGCGGTGTAGTTGAACGATAGCTCGCGCGCGGAGCGGGCGAAGTCAGCGCCCCCGAGCGCCGCTCGATTGCTGGTATGCTATGATGACGACCAAGTCGTCGGGACCAACCTGCCGCAAGCCGTGCGAGCTGCCTGGCCGGGTTAGGATCGCCGTACCGGGGCCAACGACGGATCGTGCGCCGTTCAAGGTGAGCTCGCCAGTGCCGCTCACGATGTAGTAGATCTCGTCCTCCTGCTGGCGGTGGTATCCGATCGCGGCGCCATGGTGAAGCGCGCGTTTACGAAACACCAACTGCAGGTTAGGAGCCTGCGCGAAAAAGGAGTACGCGGTCGTTTTTCCGCCGCCGCCGTGAGGGCCCGGTTGCTGCGTTGCGACGGCGGTGTCGTGCTCGATGAGCGAGCTCGCTTGCAGTGGAGGAACTGGTGAGGAGCCACCGCGGCTGAGCCGTGGGAGCAGGAGGCAAAAGCAGACCGCTCCCGCGACCGCGATACGCAACATCGATCCTCCTTGGGATTGAGCGCCTTCCCCTCACCTAAGTTCGCGTAATGCCATGCCATCCAACTCGACGATCTCGGGAGGGTCGACGTTGTAGTCGGAGTATCTCAGCCAGGTCGGCGTCGCGCGGATGTACGTGAGGCCGGGCCACTTCTGGCGCTCCCGGCCGTCCGGAAAGACGCTGAGGTAGAGCTCGGTGAGTCGGGCGCGTTCGAGACCTGTGGGCTCATCCGCGCGGCCTTCGTATTGCACTGTGCGCTCGTCGTTCCCCTCAAGGCTTCCAATGACGAATGCAATCTCGGCCCGACGTCGCAGGTTCTGGCCCTTTCGCGAGCTCGCGAGTGTGTCGAATACGATCTCGAAATCATCCGAGACGGCGATCCCGACGACCGCGCTTTGCGGGGCGCCGCTCGGGTGGAGGGAGCTCTGCACGGCGTATCGCCGGCTCCGGAGGAACCCCAGCAAGGCGGTGCGAGTGATGGGCACGTTTGGACCTAGTGGACGCTGGCTAACGGCTCGCGCTTAAGCTAGTTCGTGCGTGCCAGCGCACAACACTCCGGTTCTCTTAGAACGATCACCGCGCCCGTGCCCGACTGTGGCGTAAGCAGCGTTGTCTGCAATGCCCTGCAGAACCGCGACATCACCATAAATCCGCACCCCGATGCTCTCATAAAAACCGCGATCCTAAATCACCTTGATGACGACCTTGCCTTTTGCACGCCCCGTTTCGAGGTAAGCCCAAGCCTCTTCGGTGGCTTCGAACGGGAAGATCCGATCCACGACCTGCCGGATGACGCCAGATTCAACGAGGGATGTGATCTTGCTCAACTGCTCGCCGTTCGCTCGCATGAAAACAAACGAGTAGCTAACGCCGTGGTGCTTGGCCTTCTTCCTGATGCCGAAGCTCAAAAGGCGCATGGCTTGTTGCAAGAATCAGTTCGACCCATTCTGCTTAGCGAACGCTGCATCCGGCGGACCGGAGATGGAAATGAGCTTGCCACCGGGCTTCAGCACCTTGAGGGACTTTTCGAGTGTGTCCTTGCCCAGACTGTTCAGGACGACGTCGTAGCCGCTCAGGACCTTCTCGAAATCCTCTTTCTTGTAGTCGATGACGACATCCGCGCCGAGACTTTTGACCAGATCGACATTCGCGGTGCTCGTCGTAGTCGCCACCGTTGCGCCGATGTGCTTTGCCAGTTGAATGGCGAATGTGCCTACTCCGCCGGAACCAGCGTGGATCAGGACTTTTTGGCCCTTCTTCAGGTTGGCGCGTTCAATCAATACTTGCCAAGCGGTCAGACCCACCAGAGGGATGGACGCTGCCTCTTCCATGGTGAGATTCTTGGGCTTCAACGCCACGTCGGCTTCACTCATGGCGATGAATTCCGCGAACGTCCCGATCCGGTCCTGATGCGGCCGCGCATAAACCTCGTCGCCCGGCTTGAACCGTCGCGCTGTGGACCCGACACGGACTACGACCCCAGCCACGTCGTTGCCTAGAATCAGCGGCAAGCGATAGGGCAGAATGAGTTTGAACTCGCCGTCCCTAATCTTGGAATCCAGCTGGTTCAAACTGGCTGCGTGGACTTGGACCAGTACATCATCGTCTCGGACTTCCGGTTCCGGCATTTCGCCGAGACGTACTGCGCTCTTGCCTTTATAACGATCGACGACGAATGCCTTCATGGCGTTGCTGTCATGCAATAGGTCCTTGAGCTACTTAGGCGGCGCGTATTCCTAGGAAGTGCAACACGGTCTCCCCCAAGAAGGGCGACCCCACTAAGTAACCCGTGCGGCCGCAGCCAGCAGGAGCTCCCACCTAGCAACGTAGTCCGCGACCTTCTTCGGCTGGCACGTTGGGCACAGCCACTGCCGCCGGGGCCCGCGCGTCGCCCGGCGGGACATCTGACCGCATTTCTTGCAGGCCGCGCTCGTCGTGCTACCAAGGTCCGTCGTCGAGTCGAAGGGAGAGCGGATGTCATGATCGAGCCATGTGACGGTGGCCGCGAGCCAGGCCAGTTCCTCGATCGGAAAGCGTCGGTCTCCGACATCGAGAATGCGAAGCTTGCGTAACCCCCCCAGCGCGCGCAGCGAGTGGTCGCGCACCCGCGTGAGCCAGAGTCGCAGGACCCGCAACCGCGCGAGATTCGCCACTGGCGCGAGGCTATTGATGCCGACCGTGGCGCCGGGGCCGCCACCGGCCACGTGCAGGCCGGTGAGCTGACCGCACGAGCCGATGTCATCGAAGCGATCGAGCTCACGGCCGCCGAGCCGCAGGATCTTGAGCCGCGGAAGGCGAGCGAGCGACTTCATGTCCGGCGCCCTCGCCGCGGCGTGAACACTCAGGGACTCCAGCCCCTCCAAGTCGGCGATCGCCTGGAGCGATGTGACACGTGCCTCCCACAATTCCAGTACGCGGAGCTTGCGGAACCGACCGATCGTCTGGAGGGCGTGATCGTTCACCAGCTCGGCGCGCAACATCTGGACGTTGGGAGCCCGCTCAAACAGCTCGCCGATGCGAGAGCGGGGCGCGCTGACATAGGCCGTGTGCGCGGGCAAGTCGTCCATGCGTGCCGGGAGGCCAGTCGCATAGAATGAACCGGGCGCCGCACCCGCCCATCGCACCCGAATACCATCGAAATAGCGGGCGGCGGCAACCATGCGCGGCCACTCTCCGGAAGCGACGAGCTCGCGATCTGCAGCAACGGCTGCGGAGGGTATACCGAAGTACGTGAGCTCATCCTCGGTGACCCACTCGAGGTCGACACACGCTCCACCGCCCGCGAGGCCGGACGACAGGAGTTCTCCCACGCGCTCCCTGGCCTCGCCCGTGCTGCGCGCGACAAAAGCCTGCCAGGACTCTCCGTCATTGCGTCGACACCCCCAGGCCCCGGGCGATCGCACGAAGTCCAGAGGCAGTCCGGGTGTCTCCAGCGCTTGCGGCCCCTCATTCGTTTGGAGGTAGATGCGGCCGTGCGTAACCGCCGCGCCACGCAGCGCCAAGAGGGCAATGACCTCCGCAGCCGCTTGCGGCGAGAAGGCAGGTTTGCCAGCCGAAGTTAGGAGGGATCCGGGCTCCCCAAGTGCGCGATAGAACAGGGATTCGCCGGCGGGCGCAAGTAGTGTTTCGTGGTCCCAGTCCATAGGATGGTGAGTGGGCGTGTTGCGAGTAGTCAGACTGGCGTCCGCCTAACGGATCGCGCTTGAGCTGCGGGCCACGCGACGTAATCCCGACGCGGCATTATCCACGGGTCATCGTCGAGGGAAGCGGAGGGCACAGGACTCGAACCTGTACGGGCTTGCGCCCAGCGGTTTTCAAGACCGCCGCCTTACCAGTTAGGTCTAGCCCTCCCGATTACTGCTACTGAACTTACGCGGCAGCGCCCTGGCGGGAAACCCGTTCACAAAAATGTCGAGTGGATGGAAAAGGTCAGCGACGAGCAATACCGCCGATGATCCTCAGTCATCCGAATGATCGCGATAACCGCTCTTTTTCATCCAGCTCGGCACTGGCGGCGTCGGCACGCGCGCCGGCTTGGGAGCGACTCGCTGGGCCGGAGTCGAGGCCGGAATCGAGGTAGGGACTTTGGAGCTCGCCGGATAGCTCGCCGGATTTTTGAGAACGCTATCGAGATTGCCGACCTTCATCGGGTGCTGCTGCACCATGGCCGCCAGGGCAGCGGCGAGTTGATCGATTTCCCGCGATCCGATACGGCGTAATTGTTGCCAAATGGCCGATCGACCCGACTGCTGGAAATCTTCGCGCACGAAGATCAGATTGTCGCCGGTATGAAAACGTTCCCATAGGGTGACATCCCTCTCCAGCGCCGCCAGCGATAGATAAATGACGAGAGCTGAAAAACGATCGATCTCCTGGCCGTAGTCTT
>DASQAM010000078.1:0-3409 GCA_035635735.1 Gemmatimonadales bacterium
CGCTCGGCTTCTTCCATATAGTGGGTGGTGAGGAGCACCGTGCCGCCAGCCGCCCGGAAGCGGCCGATCACGTCCCACAGCTGGCGGCGCGATTGCGGGTCCAGGCCCGTGGTCGGCTCGTCGAGGAACAGGAGCTCCGGTTGGGACACGAGCGCGCACGCGACCGCGAGGCGCTGCTTCTGGCCGCCCGAGAGCTTCCCCACCCACGCGCCGCGCTTCTCCTCGAGCCCCACCAAGCCGAGCACCTCTTCGACGGAGTGCACCGCCCGATAAAAGCTGCGGAACAGCCGCACGGTCTCCTCGACGGTGAGCTTGTCGGCGAGCTGGGTATCCTGCAGCTGAATGCCCAAGCGCTCGCGCAGCGCGCGGGTGTTCGCGCCTCCCGTCCATCGCATCCCGAGGATCTCGACCTCGCCCCGGTCGGGCGCGGTGAGCCCCTCGAGGATTTCGATGGTGGTGGTCTTCCCCGCCCCGTTGGGCCCCAGCAGGCCGAAGCACTCGCGCGCGTTGACGGTGAGATCGAGCCCCGCGACGGCGACGACATCGGCGTATCGCTTGACGAGCCCGGCGCAGTGGATGGGAGGCGCGAGCAAGGTCAGGCCGGCTTCTTCGGCTCCGGTGGCGTCGTGGCGTGCTTCATCGCAGCATCAAGCTGCATGTAGATGCTGTTCACGGCATCGGCGAGCCCGCGGATTTTCATGTTGATTCCACCGCCGCGACCGGCCATGACCGACATGGTGCCGGCAATGTCGGCGATCGTCCCGACGTTGGCCGTGAGCGCCCGCTGCCGCATCTGGGATGCCTCATTCGCGATCCTCTCGCTCAGCTGCTGAATGGTGCGGGTCTGGCCCGCCCGGTTCCCCTCGAGCTCGGTGACGAGGTGCTTCAGATGATCGGCCGCACGCCGGTACTCCTCGATCTCCTCGATGCGCCGGAGCTGGTCGGCGGTGAGCTTTGGAGGCGGCATCGTCCCCTCAATTCTGCGCGCCGAGCGCTTCGGTCAGGACGCGTCCGTCGAGCGGCTCGGCGGGGGTGAGCTCGAGCAGCCGCGCCAAGGTCGGCGCGATGTCCACGGTACTGACCCGCCCGGCATATACGCCGCGTCGGACCCCCGGGCCCCACAGAATGAGCGGGACATGCGAGTCCAGCTCCGTCGGCTGCCCGTGCATCGCGATGAAGCCGTTCGCAGGACTCCAGATCGAGTACGGCTTGAGCGTCGCGACGAGCTCCACACCGCCATCCGGCGGCAGGTGATGGATCCAGCGGCGCAACACCGGATCCGCCGTATCCTTGGGGGCGAGATCGGCCGGGCGGTCCACGCGAGCCACGCCGGGCAGCGCCCGCAGCCGGGTCGCCACGTCCGCGACCACGCTGTCGACGTTCACGCCCTGGGCGACCAGCTTGGCGCGATCGGGGACCAGCAACATCCCACTCTCGAGCTGGACCCAGTCGCCGCCGCCGGCGCGCTGGTCGAGCGCCGCGTTCACGCCCTGGATGATCGTGTCGGGGATCACCCGCACCGCTCCCGGGTGCCCCATAGTACGAGAGCGCTCGGGAAACGGGGTCACGCCGTGGTCCGCGGTGAGCACCACCAGGACGTTGTTTCTTCCATAGCGGACAAACAGCTGCTCGAGGAACCAGCCGAGATACCGATCCAGCCGCACCACCTGGTCGTGAATCTCACGGGAATCGGGGCCGTACGCGTGACCGACGTAGTCGGTGGTGGATAAACTCACGGCGAGCAGGTCGGTGGCACCACGCCCGCCGAGCTGCAGGGCGCGGACTCCCTCGAGCGCGAAGGCGAGCGTGAGCGAGTCCATCGTGGGCGTGGCGACGAAGGCGAGGGCCGCCTCGCCGCTGTCGGTCGGGAGTCGGTGGGGAAACACCACATCCCGCCCCTGATTCTCGTAGGCGACGCTGTCGGGCTCGGAGTATTCGCGCTCCGGCAGGAATAGCGTCCACAGTGTCCCCGCGGCGCGGAAGGGGATACGCTGCCCGTTGAATACCCGGACCCACGTCGGGAGCGAATCCGCGTAGTACCGACTCGTGGTGAAGAAACCCCCGAAATACCAGTAGACGCGCTCCTTGGCCCGGCCGATGGGCAGAATCGCACCGCGGTCCTTCCCCGAAATCGAGAGAGCCCGCGCACCCGGCTCCGCAGCCTTGAGCCAGTCGAAGAACTCAGTCCCGCGAAAGCGCATGGGGGACGCACCCGGGCCGTTGACGCCGATTAGTGGCGCGGCCGGATCCTGCACACCAGCGAGGTTGCGGGTGATGCCGGTGTGCACGGGCCAGCGCCCTGACAGAATCGTCGAATGGCCCGGGGCGGTCTCGGTGACCGCATGGTCCTGGTAGGCGTCGGTGAACGAGGCGCCGGTCCGTAGGAGCATGGCGAACCCGCCCTTGAGCTGGGGCCGGTAGCGCTCCAGGTAGTCGGGCCGCAGCTGGTCCACGGTGATGACCACGATGAGCCGGGGCCTGGGGGCGGGCGCGGTTCCCGCGCCGAGGCCCGCGAACAGCAGGACGAGGGGTCGAATCATGGGCGAAAGCTAGTCAGGCGGGAGCGGCTACTGGAGCCTCCCGCCGCTCCCGGAATGCCATGAACCCCGCGACGGCCACGATGGCCGCCGCGAGCAGGAACGGGACGCCGTGCCCGAGCCCGTCGAAGACGAGGGTCGCTCCGACCGGGCCCACGATGCTCATGATCCCGCGGAACGTCTGCTGCGCGCCCATGACCAGCCCGAGCTCGTGCTTGGCGGTACGCCGACTCACGAGCGACGTGGATGCGGGAAACAGCAAGGCGGTCCCCACCGGCACCAGAATGAGAAACACGATGAAGAGCGCCATCCCGGGAGCGCCCGGCGTCAGCGCCGCCGGCAACGGCATCAGCGCCAGCCCGAGCCCGAGCAGCACGGTGCCGATCTGCATCGTGCGCACTTCGCCGAAACGATCGTTGAACCACCCGACGAGCCAGATGCGCATCAGGACACCTACGATTCCGAAGATGGGGAAGAAGTACCCGATCGTGTCCTCAGTGACGGCGTACGTGTCCTTCAGGTACAGGGCGAGCACGCCGATCACGACGTTCAGCGCCAGCATTCCGACCACGTAGATCCAGATCACTCGATGCGCCGGCGTCGCCGGGTGTCGCATGATTTCCCACAGGGCCTGGCGCACGGACCGGCTTTGCGTCGGCGCGACATACCGCCCGCTCGGTGTCAGCGTGTGACCATCCGAGACGCGCGACTCCGGCAGCCATTTCCAGGCGAAGTAAACGTTGATCAGCACGAGGGCCGCGGCCACGACGCCCGGAACTTCTGTCCCGAAGCGGTGCGCCACGGAACCGATGATCGGCCCGATGACCACGCCAGCACTCGTCGCCGCAGACAACCATCCCAGGGCCTTCGCC
>DASQAM010000079.1:0-1804 GCA_035635735.1 Gemmatimonadales bacterium
TACGCCGCATGGCACCAAGGTCTCTTTACATCCAAGGACGCGACTGTCGATCAGCTGAAGCGCGATCGCAATCGGCACCACGACTTGATGCCCGCCGGCGTGGATCCCAAGTATCTGCCCATGTCGCAGACGCAGGGCGAGAAGGGCGTAGACGTCGCCGCCCGACTGCGCGCAGGCGTTTCGTGAGGCCGTCACGCGGAATCGGGGCAAGTACGACATTGATTGGCGGTACTATGAGAAGTAAGCGAGGAGGCCGAGATGGCGACGGCGACCGAAGCCTGTGCGCGATGTGGTCGGACTGACGCCCGACTCACACTGACCAGTCGGGGGCAATGGGGAACGGGGGGAACCACCGTCGCGACTGGCGCGCGGAAACGCCCGCCGTTACGCTTGTCCGCGCACGGGGGCGACGATGGTGCCGGTTACGGGATGAGCTGAAAATCCGCGTGTCGGCAGTTCGATTCTGTCCCTGGCCATAGTGAACGACATTGCGACGACAGGTGGGACGGAAGAGGGAGGCGCGCATGCTCGACAGTGTATTCGCACCGTACGCCGGCGTCGGCGAGCTGATCCTGCGGCTGGCGCTCGGGATCACATTCTTGGCCCACGGCCGGGGCAAGCTGAAGAATCCGGCCGCATTTGCGGGGTTCCTCAGGCAGATCCGCGTGCCAGCCCCGCTGTTCTCTGCGTGGCTGGTCGCGCTACTGGAGACGGTCGGGGCGGTGCTGCTAATCTTGGGTGTCGCCACGCGCCTGATCGCGCTTGGACTGGCGATCGATATGGTGGTAGCGCTCGCGACGGTGCGAATCGGGAAGGCTCGGTTCACGTCCGGGCCGCAGGAGGCCGGATGGGAGCTCGAGTTCTTACTTCTCGCGCTCTCGCTCGCCCTCGTCTTCACCGGCGCCGGTCGTCTTGGGCTGGACCGGTACCTCGGAATCTGAGGTCGAGTGTTTCTGCCCCTGGCCATTGTCGCGTGCGCCCGCCTAGCCAATGTCCAGCAGCACCTTCAGCACCCCGGGTCGCTGCGCGCCGTCGCGTGGATCGCGAGGGAGAAGCTGCGCAACCCGCGGTGCAAGAAGTGCGACGTCGCGCCGCAGGTGATCGCGGCGGGGTCCAAGTACCTTTGCCCACCGGGGTCGTAGCGACGGGCGCTGAGGTGCTCTTCGGCGTGGCGTGACCGCTGTAGAAAAACGTAGAAACCGGCGACGCGCCTAATGTGGCGAACGGGCACCTGGCAGGACGCGGGCGCCCGTTTTCGTGTTCACAGGTGCCACACGCGTCCGTAGACGCCCCGTGAGTGAGACTTAAAATCCCTTGGGGGGCAACCCCCGTGCAGGTTCGAGTCCTGCCCTCGGCACTACGGCGAGCCCGACCACGTCGTGATCGCGTGCGACCCCGACGACGGCGTGATCGAGTAGTCGACGACCAGGTGGATGGACACGCGCACGCACCGCCCATGCAGCCGGGCCGGCCGGAACAGGGCTTTCAGGACCCAGTCCTTGGTGGGTTGGTCGAACGCCGGGTGGGAGCTCTTCATGATCCTGACCGACGCGGGCTCGACCCGCCCCGTCGTATCGATGACCGCCGGCAGCATCACCCGGCCCTGAATCCCCGCCTGTTTCAAGAGCGCGGGATAGACCGGTGCCGGGGCAGACAGCAGTGCCGGCCTCTCCTCCACCAGCCCCTCCGCATACACTTCATTCCCGCTCACCACAATGTCGCTGGCCCAGCTGCCTTCGCCGCCACTACCGGAGTAATCCTTGGGATCGAAGCGCTGCTGGAGGTCCACCGGAGGCATGTCGGT
>DASQAM010000080.1:0-6504 GCA_035635735.1 Gemmatimonadales bacterium
CGCCACCTCCGCTGTGCGCACCCGCGCCTTAGGGAGTTACATGCGATTCTACAATGCCGAGCGGCGCCACACCGCGCTCGGATTTCAGCCCCCGCTCGCTCGACTGGCGGCGCTCAGTGAACAACGTCCTTACTAACGACATCTAGGGAGCGGAGAGACTCAGCCGAGTGCCGTCGGCAAAGACGACGTCGCTGGTCTGCCACACCAGCTTCATCTTCTCGAGCGGCGTGTCCCGCAGGCGCTGATGTGCGACCCGGAATGGATTGACCCGAACGATCCGTGCCGGCTCGCGTCGCGTTTGTCCGGGGGTGAGGGGCAGGTCCACCTTGAGGTGGGCGCTGTAGATCGAGTCTCCGAACGTGTCGAGGAACGTGGCGTCACCCTGGAACGCGCGGATCGCCTTCTCCCCCTTGTTCTGATACGCGAAAGCCAGCGAGATGTAGTCCTCGTACTGCTCCGAGTCGGGGTTTCTCGGCAGGTAGGTCTTCTTCACCACCGTGACGACGAGCAGCGGCTCGAGGAGCTGCCGGATGCTGTCCTGCCGCGCCCGCTCGGCCGCGCGCGCCGCCGCGTCCACCTGAGCCTTGCGCGCCTGCTCCGCGTGGGCCCACGTCAGAATGTCCGTCATCGTCATGGTGTCGTGTGGCGCTTTCAGGGCGAACGTGCTGTCGGCCGCCACTGCCAGGAGCAGGCGTGCGTCGGCGAGCGGCAGCCGGACGCTGTCGGCGGTCTTGAGAACGGAGTCGAACCGGGCCACCGGGACGCGGGTGGCGCGAAACGCATTCTCGCGGGATCGGCAGCCCGAGAGCACCGCGCCGAGCAGGCTGGCGCATACGAGGCTCGTGGTCCACGTGGATACGCGCATCACGGGTCCGATGGAAAGGACCAGAACGGACAGTCGATTCTCACAGGGTTACCCCTGGAGCGTCGCCCGGTGCCACTGGCGGCGATCAGAGTCGATAGCCGACGAGCGTGCCCGTCGCGGTTCGGAGAAACAGCATGTTGGCGACATCGTCCACCGCGTACACCGGCTCGCGCTCCTTGCCGAGATCCACGCGCGAGCGGGGCTGCGCGGTGTCCTTGTCGATCTGCAGCAGGACGTTGCCGTTCCCTTCGGGCGCCCGCGTCAGCATGAAGACCGATCCTGAGACGGTGAGCGACGCCTTGAAGCGCTTCGTGGCGAGCGCGGCCGCCTGGTGCGAATAGCCGGCGAGCTGCGCCCCACCTTGGGAGTACGCCGTCGCGATCTGCCCGGTCATGCGACGCGCGGTCGTGTCCGTGGCGTTGCGCGACGCCTGGGCGAAGGCGTCGCCGTACGCCGACGCCGCGGCGCCGTACAAGCCGGCGCGCACCGCGTTGATGCGGTAGAGCGCCCGCAGCAGTCCGGGGAGCTGGGGTGCCGGGTAATAGACCTGCTGCTTCACCTGACCGTCCCGCGCCACGACCACTAGGTTCTGCGGCGAGATGAGGACGAGCCCCGCGGGCCGGATCTCCATGGCCGTCGGGTCCTCACCGCCCTGCAGTTTGATCTCGCCGCCGAGCGCGCGGTAGGTGCCGGCGGTGCGATCCACCGCGTACAGCCGGTGGTCGTGGCTTGCAAAGACATAGAGCGTCGCGCCTTCGACCACATGATGCAGGGAGTAGCCCGCGGCGTTGTAGTCGTCCGGATTCCCTCCCCACGGCCTGCCGCTCTCGATCGCGTCCTTGAACTTCTGCTCACCCGTGGCGAGATCGATGACGTTCACCTCGGCGTTCGTCGCCGGGTCGGGCCGCGAGATGTAGAGCAGACCCGCCGGCGTCAGCTCGGCGTAGGCGAGCTGGCCCTTGATCTTGACATCCTTCTTCAAACGGACCGTCGCCGTGGCCACATCGAGTACGTTCACGAAGGTGCGCGATTCGGCGTCCACCGCGAGCACGGCGGAGCCACCGCTGATGAGCGCGTCCGTGACCGTCCCGCGCATCCGCAGCGGCTTGTCGGCGATCGTGGTCCCGTCTGCGTATCGGGCGACGTTGAGCCCCGTCTGCACGACTCCGTTCACGATGCGCACGTTGCCCGTCGCCTGATTGGCGGGCGGTGATTCCGGGAGAATGATGATTCCATCGGGGTGCTGCACGATGCCGTGCACCCAGCCGTCGATGGTCGCGGGCTTGGGCCACAGGGCCTGACCGTCGGCGAGGCGGTAGGCCATGAGCCGGTCGTCGAAGCCCACGTAAATGCGGTCGGTCTTGTCGAGCGACGGAAACAGCCGCACGTGGCGCGCCGGGTTGCCCGCGCGGGCGGTGGGCAACGTCGCGGACCACCGCACCGCGCCCGAACGCGCATCCAGCGCGCGCAGACCCATGAGCGTGTGGACGACGATCATGTCCGGCCCGGCCTGCAAGACCTCGAGCGCCGTGGCCTCGGAGGCCGCCCGCACGAGGCCCTGCATCAGGCCGCCCAACCCCTTCTTCTTCGGTTCGGTCTGCTCGAACAGCCCCTCGTTCACCCAGCGCTGCTCCCCCGTCACCAGATCGTACAGCGCGACGACGGCAGGTCCGGTGGCGCGTCGCCCGTGCACCAACAGCGTGCCGCTCTGTGGCAGCACGCGCCGGGTGACGATCTGAGTCAGTCCCGGCCGCCGGGAATCGAACAGGACGGCGCCGGTGACCGGATCGAGGATCACCAGGAGACCGGGGCGGGCTGCCTCTACGAGCAGGGACCCTTCGACTAGGCGAACGCTGTCGGTCGGCAACCCACCGAGGTCGGCCTTTTCCCACATGACCTGACCACGATCGATATCGACTCCGGCGAGCGCCGCATCGGTCGAGACGAGCAGCGCGCCAGCCGGTGTCACCTGCTGCCAGCGTACGTCGCCCGTCAGCTTGAGCGTCCATGCCGCGGTGGTGCCGGTCGGAGCCGCCGGGGGGCGCGCGGGAGCCGCGGCGGTCTGCGCGAGGGCGGCCGTGTGGACCACGATGACGAGCGCGGGCACGACGAGCGTGCGACTAGCGAACAGGACGGCCATGGCGATCCCCCTGTGGACGGCGGTGGATGGGCGGCCCACATATCCCCCCATCGTTCCCCGGAGCGCAAGGGCGCACGACACAGCGGCCTCAGCGCGCTAGCGCCGAGGTCTCAGGAGCGGCTTGGGTTAGGGCGTTAGGGTTTTTGGGACCTTCGTTCCGCCCGGAGACGCCGCCAAAGGGTCGTTCGGCTGATGCCCAGCCGACGGGCCGCTTCCGCGAGTCGGCCGCCCGTCTGTCGCAGCGTCTGGTGGATGGCGTCGTGCTCGCGTTCGGCCAAGGTCCCGCAGTTAAGGTGGGGTACCACGATCATCTCACCCAGTACCTGCGCGTCCGCGTGCAACGGCACGACATCCCCGCCCCGGGCATCGAGCAGTGCTCGGACCAGTCCACTGTCGATGGACGGCGTGACGGTCGCCGGCGGCAACGTGGCCTGCGCGGCCTGGTTCAAGTACAGCACGTCGCCGCGGGCTCCGAAAATCACCGCTGCTTCGTCTCGCGCATCGAGCACCGCGCGAACAATGGGCGGCACGCGCTCGGCGGCGCGGTTGCGGGTCGCCGCGAGCATCGTCGTGCCTTCGGTCATGGCGCTGGGCTGTTTGCTGGACACGCGCACAACGTATCCGAATCGTGCGTTAAGAATCAACGAGGGAAACGCGCGACGGGCGCTAAGATTTCACTAAGAGCGCGGGAGTGGTGTCCGCGGGGAGCCGCATGACGAAGATGCTCCCGCCGCCCGGCCGATCGGCGTACTCGATCGCCCCGCCCTGCAGCTCCGCCAGGCGCCGCGCGATCGCGAGTCCCAGGCCCGCGCCCCCTGCGTCGGCTGCCGCACCCGCCGGCCGATAGAACGGCTCGAAGATCCGCTCGCGCTCAGGGAGCGGGATCCCGGGTCCGCGGTCCGCCACTGCGAACACCAACGCTTCCCCCGCCCGGTGCACCGAGAGCTCGATCGGTGACTCGGGCGGCGTATGCTGGGCCGCGTTCGCCAACAGATTGGTCAAGATGCGGAGCGTCTGCACGAAGTCGAACCGACCGACGAGAGCCGGCTCGGTCAAGTCGATCTTCGTCTCCACGGTCCGGTCCTTCAGGAGACCCGCGAGCTGCCGCAGCGCCGCCCCCACGAGGTCTTCGGCCATGTTGAGCTCCGGATGCACCGGGAGCGCGCCGCCCTTGAGGCGGGAAAGATCCAACAGGTCCGCGACCAGCCGGCCGAGGCGATCTGCCTGCTCGTCGATCGCGAGCGCCCTGGGCTCGCCGCGGCGCGCGCCTTCCTCGGCAAGCATCTTGATGGTCGTGAGCGGCGTGCGGAGATCGTGCGACACCGACGCGAGCACGACGTCCTTGAGGCGGTCCGCTTCCCGCAAGGCTTCGGCACGGTCCGCCTCCGCCACGAGCCGCGTCCGCTCCGCCGCCAGGCGCTCGGCTTCCGCGGCGCGCGCCCGCTCCGCGGCGAGCAGGTGGGTAGTGACGGTGGCCGTCGTAAGGAAGGCGATCAGCACGACCCCATCGAGCGGTTTGCCCACCGCCAGCGTGTCGTAGGGCAGCTGGAAGAAGAAATCGATCGAGCCGACGCCGGCCGCGGTGAGCGCGAAGCCCACGGGCCGGCCGCCGCTCACACTCCCGCCCAGAATGACGAGGAGGTACGTCAGGACGGCGTACACCACGTCCGTGCCGTCGCGGTACGCTCGCAACACGGCGGTCGAGAGCACGAACATGCCGACCCACAACAACCACGCCCGCACGCGAGACAGGGCCACGGCGCCTATCCCGGCAGCTCGGCGCGATAGCCCACGCCCGGCTCGGTCACGACGAGCTCGGGCCGGTCGGCACGCGCCTCGATCTTGCGGCGCAGATTCGTGATGTGCACCCGCAGGTATTGCTGCGGACTGCCGGCAGCCGCTCCCCACACCGCCTCGAAGATCTGCTGATGCGTGAGGGTGCGTCCGGCGTTCGCCACCAGCGTGCGCAGGATGTCCCACTCGATCGGCGTGAGCCGGATCTGCGTCCCGGCGCGCGTCACGCGGCGGTGGACCAGATCGATCGTGAGCCCGTACGCGTCCACGGTCGTGGGGACGTCTGCGGCGTCCGGCGATCGCGCGCGCCGCAACACGGCGCGCACCCGCGCCACGAACTCCGCCGTGCTGAACGGCTTCGTGACGTAGTCGTCCGCTCCTGCGTTCAGGAGCTGCACCTTCTCTGCGTCCGAGTGCCGCGCGGAGAGCACCACGATCGGCACCGGAGACCACGATCGGATCTCTCGGCACACTGCCACGCCCTCGAGATCGGGCAAACCCAGGTCCAGGATGACCAGATCGGGACGCTCGGTCGCCGCGATGTCGATCCCGGTTCGCCCGGTTGCGGCTTCGAGCAGGCGCTCCGCGACGTCGCCGAGCGCGTTACGCAGCGCGCGCCGGATGGGCAGATCGTCTTCGATGATCAGGAGCGTGCGGGCGCGCACCGCCGCCATCGCAGCGTCGTTGCTCGGACGTGTCGGGTTCATACGTGCATGCATACGATGTGAGGGCCGCCACGCTGCGCAAGTGTCGCGCCTCGCGGTCTTAATGGAATCTTAGCGTTTCGTCCCGGTTTTGCGGATCGATTCTTAGTCACTCCCCTCCCTACATTCGTCGCTCGCCGGTTTCCACCTCCAATCGGAGTCCGCTATGCGTGTCCCGATAGTTATGAGTCTGTCAGCCGTCGCGCTCCTGGCCGCATGTGGCGGCAGCACCGGGCCTACGGGCCCTTCCGGCCCGCCGGCAGTTACGGTCGTAAACGGTGCGACCCTGCCCTCCGGGACGATCGGCGCGACGGTGGTTATTGAGGGTCATAACTTCGGCACGAGCCAGAGCGTCGCCTCCGGGCACGTGGTGTTCTCGACCACTGCGGGCGGCCGGGACACCGCGGTCATCGCGAGCGCCGCCGACTGGACGAACCTCCTGATTGTGACGACCGTGCCGGCCGGCGTGCCGCTCGGCCGGGACACCCTGTTTGTCGAGACCTCCGGCGGCACGAGTACCCCCGTCGTCTTCACGATCGTCGCCAAAGTTGCGTTCAGCCCGTCCACCGTAAGCTGGACCGCGACAACGGGGTTGCCCGTGGGGTTGAGCGGTCACGCGGTCGCCGCCGCCACACTGCCGGGGGTCACCCCCACCAGCGTCGTCTATGTCGTGGGCGGGGCCGACAGCACCAACGCTCCGCGCGACAGCGTCTTGTACGCAACGGTGTCCAACAGCGGCACGCTCGGCGCGTGGAACAAGTCGGCCGTACTGCCCGCGCACATCGCGTACGCGGCGGCGGTGGTGGCGACGCCCAGCAATTCGCCGGTCACGGGCAGCTCGTATCTGTACGCTATCGGAGGCGACAGCACCGCGAGCGGCAAGCCCGTCGCGACTGTCTACGTCGGCATCCTGAGCGCCGGCGGTGCGGTCACCGGCTGGGGCACGACGACTTCCTTGCCCGCGGCGGTCCATTCTCTCGGAGCAGTGATCTTCAATGGCA
>DASQAM010000081.1:0-7899 GCA_035635735.1 Gemmatimonadales bacterium
AGGTCGTAGCTGTAGTAGCCCTGGCCGCGCGTGCCGGCGGCGCTGCCCCAGTAGTCGAAGTAGGTGGTGGCGCCCGGGCTCCAGTATTCCAGGTGGTCGTTGGCGGGATGCGTCCGCGCCTTGTGACGGCCCCAGGACGGGTCGTAGCAGTCGATGAAATCCGGGACCTGGGTGCTCGAGCCGAGCACGTTATCACCCAGGGTGAAGACGGTGCCGGCGATGGTATCGAGGATGGCCGCGGTACCCTCGTCGTCCGTGCGATCGCAGCGCGCGATGTCCCCCGCGCCCACGAACACCTGGTCCGACGCGGTCAACGCGGCGGTCACACCATCGCCGCCTGGAGGGCCGAGCGGGCCGGGGCGCGTGGAAAGGCCGACGGGCGTGTCTGTGGAGCAGGTCGACAGGAGCACTATGGCAGCCAGCGCGAGGAACGCCGTGACGTGAGTGGGCCTGGGGAAGTCGAGCGAGCGCATGTCTACACCTCGCCCCGAGGGCTGACAGGGCTGCCCCCACGGCGCGAGAGGAGTGCGCGGGCCTCGGCCATTTCGGGCGGATCGGGAAACGTCCGCCGTCCGAGGACGGAGGCCGCGATCACCATGAGTGTGCGTCCCACGATGGTCGCGTCATACCACAGGGACGCCCGCCGCAGGTACACGCGGTCGAGCGCCAGCACGAGGGGCAGCAGCCGCTCGGCGTACGCGCGTTCCGAATCGGCGCTGCCGACGAGGGGCTCGCCGTGGGTGGAGTCGTACAAGCTGCCCGGACTCGCGAGGCCCGGGCGGACGCGGAGCGTTTCTCCGTGCTCTGGCGCGTAGTAGCTGCGCACGATGTCCGGGTGCTGCGGGCGCGGGCCCACGAGCGACATCTCGCCGCGCAGCACGTTCACGAGCTGTGGCAGCTCGTCGATCTTGAGCCGGCGCAGCGGGCGGCCGAAGGCGAACACGCGTGGGTCGTGTTGGGCGGTAATGACGCTCCGGGACGCGCGGTGGTTCAGGTGCATGGTGCGCAGCTTGTACATCGTAAACGGGCGTCCGTCCCGCCCCAGCAGCCGCGCGCGATACAGGATCGGGCCGGGACTCGACAGACGGATCCCCACCGCGGCCACGAGCAGGAACGGAGCGGCGGCCACGAGCCCGAGCGCCGCGAGGACGACGTCAAACAGGCGTTTGGCCATCGCGCAGGCTCCGTCGTACCGTCATGAACACCTCGGCCGCGTCCATGCAGCAATGATTGCCCCAGGCCCGCGCGCGATGCCGCAGCGCGTCGAGCGAGCGGGGATGGGGATAGGGGCGGACCTCACTCTCATAGCACGCCATGGCGCACAGCTTCTGCTCGAGCGTTTCGGAGATGTCGATCCACGTGTCGGGAACGAAGGTCCGCGGGTAACCCCACTCGGTGCTGGAGGCCGTGTCGAAGGCGTACACGGCCTGGATGTAAGGCTCGATCGGCCGTGTGGCGACGAGGGCCGCGCGGAACAGCAGCTCGTGGTCGCGGTTGGCGTCGCCACCGAACTGACAGTAGACGACGGCGGGGCGCACGTCGCGCACGACGCCCTCGAGCGGCGTGATGAGATCCACCAGCGACAGCGTGTCGAGCCGCTGGTCCGCGAAGCCGAGCTGGCGGGTCGGCTGCAAGCCCAGCACTTCGGCGGCGCGCTGGATGTGCTGGGCCTGTCCGACGCCCCCGGGCCCGTAGCGGAGCGACTCTCCCTCGCACGCGATCACGGCCGTCACCTCATCACCGGCGCGGGCGTGCAGCGCCGTTGTGCCGCCGCAGCCGAGCACCTCGTCGTCGGGGTGAGCGGCAATGACCAGTACGCGCTGACTCATTCTCCTGAACCTCAGCGGCGGTACCGGCGCACGATGTCCAGCACGGCTTCGATCACGTGGGCCGCGTCGGTGTCGCTGAGCCCGGCGCTCAGCGGGAGGCTGAGCATGCGCCGATAATTGGTGAAGGCCACGGGGAAGCTCTCGGGCCGATAGCCGTACCTGTCCCGGTAGTACGGGTGCACGTGGATCGGAATGAAGTGCACCGACGTGCCGATATTGCGCTGCTTCAGCTCGTCGATGAAGACGTTGCGATCGATGCGGAGCGCCTCCTCCCGCAGCCGCAGGACGTAGAGATGCCATGCATGCTCGACGTCCGCGCGCTCGGTGGGCACTTCCAGCGCGTCCTGGTCCGCGAAGGCCGCGGTGTACATGCGGACCACCGCGCGACGCCGCTCCTGGAAGTGGGCGAGCTTGCGCAGCTGCCACAACCCGAGGGCCGCCTGGATGTCCGTCATGTTGTACTTGAAGCCGGGCACGACGACCTCGTAGAACCAGCTCCCGGCGCGATCGTAGCGGCTCCAGGCATCGCGGCTCATGCCGTGCAGACTCACGGTCCGCGCGCGCTCGAGGAACCCCGCATCGCCGGTGAGCATGCCGCCCTCGGCCGTCGTGAGGTTCTTGGTGGCGTAGAAGCTGAAGGCGACGGGGTTCGACCCCGATCCGATGGCGCGACCCTTGTACTTCGCGGGCAGGGCGTGAGCCGCGTCCTCGATCACCGCCGCCCCGGCCGCACGCGCCACTTCGCCGATGACGTCGAGCGCCGCGGGGTGGCCGGCGTAGTGCACCGGCAGGATCGCACGCGTCCGCGGCGTGCGCGCCGCCGCCACGAGCCCGGGATCGAGGTTCAGCGTGTCCGGCTCCACGTCCACGAGGACGGGTCGGGCGCCCACGTGCTCGATCACGTTGACAGAGGCGGCGAAGGTCATGGGCGTCGTGATGACTTCGTCGCCCGGTCCGATCCCGAGCGTCACGAGGGCGGTGTGGAGCCCCGCCGTGCACGAGTTGAGACCCAGCGCGCCGGGCGCGCCGAGATAGGCCGCAAACTCCTGCTCGAACCGCTTGGCTTTCGGCCCCGTCGTGATCCAACTCGACCGCAGCGTGTCGACGACCTCCTGGATCTCCTCCTCCCCGATCAGGGGTGCGGCAAACGGGATGAAGGCCTGCCGCGGAGTGGTGGTGCGCGTAGCAGCCGCCGGGGGGGGCAGGGGCGCCGTCGGCGGCTCGGAAACCGACGTGGCTGGCTCGGGTCGTGTGGTCATGCCGTCCCAGGGGGTGAGTTCGCGGCGCGAGCTTTGCACTTCTTGTGCGCAAAGCCGTGCGACGTGACGGCTTGTGGCCGAAGGGCTTACGGGTCCGGCCGACTTGAGACCCCGGGGCAGATGACGCGGCGGACTTACAACTGCGCTGGCGTTGTGCGACGGTCGCCCGTGGCATAGTGGGAGGGGTTGGAATGGCAAGCACGGCGCTCCGCTGCGACCACCATTTTGTGGCAGGTTCCTTACAGAGGGCAGTGCGCGCCGTGACGCGGACCGAAGTCGGTCACCGTATCTCCCTGTCGCACGACACGTTGCGCCGTATGGCTGCCGCGGCCCCACGGTACCGACTTTGCTTCGCCTCAGGGGACTGGAACTAGGGAGCGTAACGGTACATGACGAGCGACGACCACTTGCCTGCGCGGTTCGACGACGAGACTTCCCCACCACTGTTGACTTCTGGAACGCGGCAGGCCGTGGCGCGGGCCGCGCCCGGCGAGCCGGACAGCCTGGACGAGTGGGGACGCTATCTGCGCGCCGTTCGCCGCCATAAGTGGCTGGTCTTGGGCGCCACCTTGCTGGGCGCCGCGGCTGGCGTCGCGCTGGCCGTGCTGGCGGTGCAGCCCACCTACGTCGCCCGGGCCACCGTGTGGGTCCAGGTGCCGGCCGCGCGCTATGGCCGCGAGCCGGGCCCCATCTGGTCGGGCCAGCTCCCGATCTCGTCGGGCTGGGCCGAGCTGCTCCGGACGAACATCGTGCTGGAGGATGTCGTGCGGCGGCAGCGGCTCTACCTCGCCCACGAGCAGCCGGGCGACTCGGACCTGTTTGCAACCTTCCGGATCAAGCAACGGGTGCACCCGGGCAAGTATCGGCTGGTCGTGGACGATTCCGGAAAGAGCGCCACGCTGTCCCGCGCGCGCAATGTGGTGGAGCACGTCGCCGTGGGCGACTCGGTCGGCGCGGCCCTCGGATTCGCGTGGGTGCCTCCGGCGGCCGCCCTCTGGCCCCGGCGCAACGCCGAGTTCACCGTGCTGGGACCGGGCGATGCCGCCAAGGACCTCGGCCGGGACCTGAAGATGTCCGCGGACATCGACGGGAACTTCGTGCGGCTCGAGCTGCATGGGCCCGAGCCGTCGGCAGTGACCGGGACCGTGAACGCGATCGCCGAGCGCTTCGTGGCGACGGCCGCGGATTTGAAGCGCAACAACCTCGTCCAGCTGACCGAGATCCTCAGCGCACAGCTGGAGCGGGCGCGGGCGAACCTGCGGGACGCCGAGACCGCGCTCAAGACGTTTCGCGTGAAGGCCGTCACCCAGTACGCCGACGGTGCGGCGCCGGTCACGCCCAACCTCCTGTATCCCCGCGACCCCGCATTCGCCGGCCTGCTCGACCTGAAGGTGAACCGCGAGGGCATGCTGCGCGACCGGGAAGCGATCGGCCGGATTCTGGCCGCGTCGGGAGACTCCACCCTGGCGATCGACGCCCTGGGAATGATCGGCTCGGTGCAGAAGTCGACGGAGCTGAGCCAGGCGTTGCGCGACCTCACCGCGCGGCAGGCGGAGCTGCGGGCTCTGCGCGTGCACTACACCGACGCCGCTCCTGAGGTGCGTCGGCTCGCCGCGGAGGTGGCGGCGCTGGAGCGGAAGACGATTCCGATGATGGCGGCGGCGCTCACCGAGGAAATGGGCGTGCGCGCGGCGGAGCTGCAGCATCGCGTCGACTCGGCCACGGGCGACCTGCGGCGCGTCCCGCCGCTCGCCGTGGAAGAGGTGCGACTGCAGCGCGACGTCACCCTGGCGGAGCAGATCGTCGCCAACCTGCAGCAGCGCTACGAGGAAGCCCACCTCGCGGAGGTGAGCAGCCTGCCCGACGTGCGGCTGGTCGATCCGGCGATGGAGCCGCAGGCGCCGGCGGGGAATTGGGGGGCGCTGGTCATCATGCTCGCCCTCATTGCCGGCGGCGGCCTGGGGGTCGCGGGCGCGGTCGTGCTCGACCACACCGACCGGCACGTGCATTATCCCGAGGATGTCACCGGCACGATGGGACTGAACATCCTGGGCGTCGTGCCCCACCTCGCCCGCAACGGGCACGCTAAACGCCACCCCGAGGGCGTGCTCCAGGTGCTCGAAGCGGTGCGCGGCATCCGGCTCAACGTGCTGCACGCCCATGGCGTCGGCCCCGCGATCGTGACGGTGACGAGCCCGGGCCGCGCCGACGGCAAGTCCTTCTTGTCCTCGAACCTGGCGGTCGCGTTTGCCGACGCGGGGTACCGTACCCTGCTGATCGACGGGGACGTGCGGTGCGGCCGGCTGCACCGCGTGCTCAAGCTGCCCCGCAAGCCGGGCCTCACCGATGTCCTCGCCGGGCAGGCGACGATCGAGCAGGTCGTCCAGGCCACGACCTATCGCACCCTGAGCTTCATCGCGAGCGGCACCCGCACCCACGGCGCCCCCGCGCTCGTCAGCTCGGCGGCGTTGCCGCGCATGCTGGCGGGACTGCGGCCGCATCACGACGCGATCATTGTGGACAGCTCGCCGCTCGCCGCGGGGGCCGACGCGTTCGCGCTGGGCACCGCCAGCGGGAGCATGGTGCTGGTGCTGCGGACGGGGGTCAGCGACCGCGACCTGGCGCAGACGAAGCTCGAGGTGTTGGACCACCTCCCGATCCGCCTGCTGGGCGCCGTCGTGAACGACGTGCGACCGGGCGGCGCGTACGGCTATTACTCGTATTACCTGGAAGGCTATGAAGCGAAAGACGAGCCCGCCGGAGCAGCCGGAGAAGTGCTGCGGGGGCCGGAGTAACTCTTCATTGAGGATCGCCATGTCCCGACCGCTCCCGCTCGTTCCGCTCGTCCTCGCCCTGGGCCTGCTCGCGCCATCCGGCTTCGCCTCAGGTGTCGCGCAGACCGCGTCGAGCGGCGCGTTCGCCCACCGCCTCACGCAGAGCCGGGCCGACCTGGAGGAGCTGCAGCGGCGCCTCATCGGGATGGCAGAGACGCGCCGCTACGACAAGGGAGTGTCTCCCGAGTTCGTGCGTGCCGAGACCACGTACATTCGGCGGCGGCTCGAGGAAGGGGACTTCCACGCGGGCGACCGGATCCTCGTCGCCGTCGAAATGGCGCACACGGCCGCACCGGAGCCGGCGGGCGCGACCGGCAAGACGAGCGAGCAGCAGCTCTCAGACACGTTCACGGTGGGATCGGCGCAGGACGTGACGTTGCCGGTGGTCGGCGTGGTGTCGCTGCGCGGCGTGTTGCGGGCGGAGCTCGAGCCGCGACTCACCGCGGAGATCGCGCGCTACATCCGTGATCCCGTGGTGCGCGCCCGCGCGCTGGTGGGGCTCACGGTCTCAGGGGAGCTGGCCCGTCCCGGCTACTACAGCGTGCCGGCCGACGCGGTGATTCCCGCGGTGCTGATGGCGGCGGGCGGCACCACGCACGAGGCCAAGCTGAACAAGGTGACGGTGCAGCGAGACGGGAAGACGGTGTGGAGCAGTGACGCGTTGCGCACGGCCATCACCGCCGGTCGCACGGTCGATGACCTCGAGCTGCGTCCCGGCGACGTGATCAACGTGCCGCGCTCGGGCTCGCTCGCGGGAGTGTACGGGCCCGCCCAGCTCGTCGCCGTGTTGCTGGGCATTCCTGTTACCATCTATACCCTGACGAGGATTATTAAGTGACGGGTCGGCTGTGCGCGCTGCTGGTCGCCGCCCTGGTGGCGACTGCGTGCGAGCAGCGGACGGTCAGACCGCGGCGGACGGTCACACCGGGGCGGGCGGTGGCGCGGAGCGCGCCTGCCCGCCGCGTGCCCGGTGGACTGCCGTCGTTTGGACACGTCTTCATCATCGTCGAAGAGAACGCCGACTATGCCGACGTCATCGGCGACACGACGATGCCGTATCTCAACGACCTGGCGCGGCAGTATGGATTGGCGACGCGCTTTTACGGCAACGCCCACCCCTCGATCGGCAACTACTTCATGCTCGCGGTGGGCGACACCGTCACCAACGACGACGGCTTCTCGGACATGGTCGAGGCCGACAACGTGCTGCGCGCGCTGGGCGCGGCGGGCAAGACGTGGAAGTCGTACGCGGAAGACCTTCCGCAGGTCGGCTACGTCGGCCCCGGGAGAAGGCGCTATGCCCGCAAGCACAACGTCTTCGCGCTCCTGACCGACGTGGTGCAGGATTCCGCACAGGCGCGGAACCTGGTGCCGTTCCCCCAGCTCGCCACCGACCTGGCGGCGAATACGCTGCCGGACTACGGCTTCATCGTGCCCAACCTGTGCAACGACGCGCACGACTGCCCGCTGCGGATCGCCGATGAGTGGCTCAAACGGAACATCGACCCGCTGGTGCGGAGTCCGGCGTTCCAGCGGGATGGCTTGTTGATCATCGTGTTCGACGAGTCACGCGCGGACAATCTGCACGGCGGCGGCCTGATCCCCTGCGTCATCGTGAGCCCGAAGGCGAAGCCGGGCTATCAGTCCAAGACCCTGTATCAGCACCAGAGCCTGCTGCGCCTGTCGCTCGAAGCGCTTGGCGTGCAGGCGTTCCCGAATGGTGCGGCGCGTGCGCCGGACATGGACGAGTTCTTCGCGTTGCCGCGCGACCTCCATCGCAAGCGCCGTACGCCTGCGGTAGCCCGCGCTCAGGTGAGATCGGCGGGCGGGACCTCTAGGTCGAACCAGAACTGGGTGCCCCAGCCGGGGCGCGTCTCGAGATACAGCTCGGAGCCCATGGCCCGCACCAGGCGGCGCGTGAGCGCCAGCCCCAGGCCCGTGCCCGAGAAGAGGTAGCGGCCGGCCTTGGCACTGCGC
>DASQAM010000082.1:0-1584 GCA_035635735.1 Gemmatimonadales bacterium
GAGCCCGGCCCCGACGCGACGGTGCGTCTCGCCGTGCTGCGCTCGCCGTTCTACGACAAGCTGTTCGTGGCCGGCATCCAGGTCGGGCTCGCGCAGCCGTTCTACGTGCTGCAGGATGCGACCGCCGTGCCGCCCGCCGACTGGCTCGTGATCGAATCCCGTGGTGGTCGGGGTGGCACGGGCGTCACCGGCAGCAAGGGGACCGATGGCTCTCCCGGCGCTAGTGGCTGCCCGGCTCAGACCGGCGCCCCCGGAGGGAACGGCGGCAGCGGTGGACCGGGGGGGTCCGGGGGACACGGCGGTCGGGTCACCGTGATCGTGGCGCTCGACAACCCGTTCCTCGCCGGCATTGTGGCGGGCCGGAGTCCAGGAGGACCCGGCGGGACGGGCGGCCCTGGCGGAGCAGGAGGCAGGGGCGGCAAGGGGGGCCAGGGAGCCCTGGACGCCAACAACCGTCGCTGCCCCGACGCGGCGGACGGGGCACCGGGCCAGGTAGGCAATGCCGGCTCGACCGGCAGTCAAGGAGCGCCGGGACCGCGGGCCATCGTGGTCACCGCGCCGACCAAAGAGATTTTCGGCCTACAGGTGCCGCCGGAGCTCGGCTCGCTGCTCGAGCGGGTGCAGCGTCGGCCCTAGCGCACCATGAGGTGGGAGTACTGAAGGAAGTTCTCTACGACGAGCTCGAATTCGTCGCCCGCCGAAATCGCAGGGAGGGGCGTCGTCCACGGTCTCCCGGCCACCGGATCCGCCACGAGCGTCACCGTCCCCGCCCCGCTCAGATAGTCAACCGGGATGGTGAAGTCCACGGTACTATTGGTGGTCACCGTGCCGAGGCGCAGCGACATCGCGCCGCGGACGACGTAGATTCTCACGTCCGACCAGTTACTGTTGGTGACGCGCAGCGCGACCGGGAGTCGCGGCTCGGGGGCAGGGTGGGCGGCGAGCGGTGCGTCGGTCTTGTGGCGGGCGCATCCGGTAGTCGCGAACGCATGGACGACACACCAGGCGATCGCTAACAGCCGCACGAACCAGATCCGGGACTGCGTCATCGGGGCGCTCGCGTCGCTTCCCAGCCCGTAACATACTGCAGCGCACGAGATCCAGCGAAGGGATCGTCATGTCCGGGTCGTACGACATCATCATCGTCGGGGCCGGCCACAACGGCCTCGTCACCGCTGCCTATCTCGCCCGCGCCGGGAAGCGGGTACTGGTGCTCGAGCGCCGCCACGTGGTGGGAGGCGCGTGCGTGACGGAAGAACTTTGGCCGGGCTTCAAGGTGTCCACCGCCGCCTACGTGAACAGCCTGCTCCGGCCGGAGATCATCCGCGACCTCGAGCTGGCCCGCCACGGGTTTGAGCTGCTGCCGCGCAGCCCCTCGTCGTTCACGCCGTTTCCCGACGGTCGCTTCCTGCTCATGGGACCCGACAAAGAGCTGACCCGGCAGCAGGTCGCGAAGTTCTCCGCCCGCGATGCCGAGGCCCTGCCCCGCTACGAGGCGATGCTCGAGCGCGTGGCGGATTTCATCGAGCCCACGCTGCTCCAGACCCCTCCCAACCCCTGGTCGTTCCGGCCCAAGAACCTGGC
>DASQAM010000083.1:0-4832 GCA_035635735.1 Gemmatimonadales bacterium
ACCATCGGTGCGAACGTCCAATGCAGGCCGGCCGCCGCGGCCTCTTTGGCGGCCACGTGGGCGGCGGCCTCCACGGCTTCCGGGTCCCACGACGCGGCCTCGCCGAGCGGGATTGGGAAGATCGTCCGGTAGCCGTGGATCACGTCGTGGCCGAAGATCAACGGGATGCGGAGCCGGGACTCCATCACCGCGATGCGTTGCGCGTCCCGTGTCGCGGCGGCTCCCGTGAGGTTAAAGAGACTGCCCACCAAGCCCTTGCGGACCAGCGCCAGCTGCTCGGCGGTCGGCTGATTGTCGACCGAGAGCTGGTTGAGCTGGCCGAGCTTTTCCTCGAGGGTCATGCGGGCGAGCAGGGAGTCGATGTGCCGTTCCGCGGCGGGGCGTTGTGCCGCGAGGGTCGCCGGGGCGCTGCAACCGAAGGCGAGTGTTATCACAAAGCGCAGGGTGTTGCGTCGACGCATCGGGGTCATGGGAAGCGCGTGTTGAATGGTGGAAGAAGGGTTGAAAAGTAGAGTCCCAATCTATGCGATCGTCGTGCCACAGGGGAACAGGCGCGCCGGCTTGACAAATTTCCCGCGCCGCGTGATAACGGTGGCAACGGAGGAGTAAACCATGCGAGCGTTTCTTGTATTGCTGCTTGGCGGAGTGCTGGCCGTATCACTCGTGCGCAACGCTGCAGCGCAGACCAGCACCGGGAGTATCCGGGGCTATGTGACCGACTCGACCGGCACCCCGATCGCCGGAGCCCGCGTCACGGCGGTGAACAGCCAGACGGCGGCGCAGCGGGAGGCCACAAGCCAAAGTAACGGGTTCTACGCCATCCTCGGCCTTGTGCCGGCCGAGTACGAGGTTACGGCTCGCCAGATCGGCATGGCGCCGCAGAAGCTGAAGGTGCGCGTGTTGATCGGGGAGGTGTTCCCGCTGGACTTCAAGCTCGCCGCCTCGGCGATTCAGGTCGAAGGGGTGGCGGTGGTGGCGGCGGCCACTGGCATAGAGATGCGCACGTCTGAGATCGCGACCAACGTCACGCAGCAGCAGATCAACGCCCTCCCGACGGCGAGCCGGAACTTCCTCGATCTCGCCGCGCTGGCACCCGGGGTCACTACTTCCCCAGACCTGGTCAATGGCGCGTCGCGGACGTTCTCCGCCGGCGGTCAGCCCGCGAGCGCGGTGAACGTCTTCGTTGACGGTACCAGCCTCAAGAACGATTTGACGAACGGTGGCGTTAGCGGCCAGGACGCGAGCAAGGGTAACCCGTTCCCCAGGGCGGCCATCCAGGAATACCGCGTCATCAGCCAGAACTTCAAGGCCGAGTACCAAAAGGCCTCCAGTGCGATCATCACCGCCACCACGAAGTCCGGCGGCAACGAATGGCACGGCAATGCACTCTTCGGCTATCAGAACAAGAGTTTTGTCGCGATCGACTCGCTGGAGCGTAAGGCTGGAATTACTACAAAGCCCGACTACTCACGATCGCTCGTGAGCCTCAGTCTTGGCGGCCCCATCCAGCGCGATCGGTTGTTCTTCTTTGGGTCGTACGAGGGGAATTACCAGAACCGGACCAGCCTGGTGAACTTCCCTGTGCCGGTAACGGGGTTTCCGGCGCTCGATACTGTCAACATCAGACAAAGGTACAACGGGAACTTCTCATCGCCGTTCCGTGAGACCATGCTATTCGGGAAGGTCAACTATACCGTCGACCCCAAGTCTTCGGCCGAGCTGAGCTTCAGCACGAGGCACGAAACCGACGTGCGCGATTTCGGCGACCGGAGCCACAACTGCCCGGAAGACATGTGTGCCTTCTCAGAAGCGGTGAACTTCGCGCAGGACATCTCGATTGGACAGCTGCGGTATAATCGCTATGCCGGTGCGTGGCTCAACGAAGCGAAGGTGGACTATTCGCGCTTCCGTCGGCAGCCGAGTCCCGATACACCCGGCCTGCCCGCCCGCGTGTACTCGTACAGAGCCGCCAGTAGCGGCAACATGACGAACAACTTCATCGGGAGCAATCTCAGCATCCAGGACTTCACCCAAAAGCGAATCGGTTTCCGCGACGACCTGACGTACTCCCACGGCGGGCAGCACGTGTTCAAAATGGGCGCCAGCGTAGACCTTGTGTCCTATGACGTGCTCAAGGGGAACGACGAGACGCCACGGTTCGCCTATCGCGATACTCTGGGTGGCGTCGCGTACAATTACCAGAACCCCTACGAGCTGAAGTACGGCACCGGCAACGCAGCGCTGAGCAAGAATAACCAGGAGATCGGTGCGTACCTGCAGGACGACTGGAGCCCCACACCCAGGCTGACCATCAACGTCGGGATCCGGTGGGACTTTGAGACGAAGATGATGAACTACGACTACGTGACGCCGCAGAATGTGGTCGACACGCTCACACGCTACAATGATTCCCTCCCCGTGCCGCTCGACCTGAGCCGGTTCATCAGCACGGGGAGCAACCGGAAACCCTTCTACGGCGCTTTCCAGCCCCGCATTGGGTTCTCATACAGTCTGGACTCGGACAACAAGACCACGATCTTCGGCGGCTTCGGGATCTACTATGACCGCACACTTTTCGATGTGTCGGTGGACGAGACCCTCAAGCTGACTCATCCGACGTTCACCATCAACTTTGCACCGCCCGGTTCGACAACTCCGGGCCCAGGACAGGTGCTCTGGAGCGATTCGTACCTGACCGCTGACAAAGCGACCCTTGACGCCCTCGTCCACACGCAGGGGGTACCAGAGGCCTGGTTGATCGATAAAGACGTGAAGGTGCCAAAGTCGCGGCAGTGGAACCTGGGGATCCGACGCCTCCTCGGGAGCTTCGCTGTTTCGGCCAGCTACGCGGGCGTGCGGGGCGTGGACCAGCTGGCGCTGAACTGGGCCCAGTTCGCCCTCAACCCGAACGGGACCTGCTGCCGGAGCTTCAACATCGGCGCTCACGGTTTCAGTAACTTGATCTACTCGACGAACGACGCGAGGACCTGGTACGACGCGTTGCAGATCACCATCGACCGCCCGTACCGTCGGTCGAGCGAAAACTTCGGCTGGGGGGCGGGCCTGGCGTACAGCTACGCCAACCGCCAGGTGCAGGGCCAGGACAATCTGGGCGACCTGTTCGACTTTCCGAACACTATCGGTATCCCGAAACACCCGGCCAATGACGAGAAGAGCCGAGCCGTGGTCAATTGGATCGTGGACGTGCCATATGCCTTCGGCATCCAGTTCAGCGGTCTGATCACGCTGGGCAGTGGCAGCCACCGGGATGTCAACGGCCCGCCGCGATTCAACCCAACCGGCTACGTGCGCGGAGGGTTCACGCCGCCACAATACAGCTTCATCATCCCGAACGCGTGGGCCTATCGAACCGTCGATGTCCGGTTACGCAAGGACTTTCCGAACATCTCGGGGACGACACTCGGCGTTACGGTGGACGTGTTCAACGTCTTCAACTACGTCAACCTCGATTATCCCAACTTCAACAACGGCAATCCGGATCCGAACGGCTTGCTCAGCGATGGCCGTCGCGCTCAGATCGGCGTAGAGTACAACTTCTAACCCCTCACCAGCGGACCGCCGGTGCGCAAGCACCGGTGGCCCGCACCAGGGTACGGCGGCGATATTTCCCCCACATGACGCGTAGGATACAGATCGCCACCGCTCTCGCCGCGACGATCCTCACGGGGTGCGGTGTCAACCACTCCGAAGGCCCGCCACCCCCCGACTCGGCCCGCGCCGCCGCGTTCCTCGACACGCTCGAGGAGCGCACGTTCCATTATTTCTGGGATCTCACGAACACGCAGAACGGGCTGACCCCGGACCGCGCCCCGTCGCCGTCGTTCTCGAGCATCGCCGCCGTCGGCTTCGCCCTCACGGCGTATCCGATCGGCGTAGAGCGCGGCTACATCCCGCGCGCGCAGGCGGCCCAGCGGACGCTCACCACGCTGCGCTTCTTCTGGACGGCGCCGCAGGACTCCGCCGTCTCGGGCTCCACGGGCTACCACGGGTTCTTCTATCACTTCCTCGACATGAGCACGGGGCAGCGGTTCCAGAACGTCGAGCTCTCGACGATCGATACGTCGCTGCTGCTCGCGGGGATCTTGCTGTGCCAGTCGTACTATGATGGCGCCGACACGGTCGAAACCCAGATCCGCGCGCTCGCCGACTCCGTCTACTTCCGCGTGGACTGGAACTGGGCCCAGGCGCGGCCGCCCGCCGTCAGCATGGGCTGGCACCCGGAAGGCGGATTCATCCCCACCGACTGGATCGGCTACAACGAGGCGATGATCCTGTACGTCCTCGCCCTCGGCTCGCCTACCCATGGCCTCGATTCCACCGCCTGGAACCAGTGGGTGAGGGGCTATCAGTGGGGGACGTTCCGCGGGCAGAGCTACGTGCAGTTCGGGCCGCTGTTCGGCCACGAGTACTCACACGTCTGGATCGACTTCCGCGGCATTCAGGACGCGTACATGCACGGCCAGGGCATCGACTACTTCGAGAACTCGCGCCGCGCGACCTACGCGCACCGCGCGTACGCCATCGCCAACCCGATGGCCTGGACCGGCTACTCGAGTCAGATCTGGGGGCTCACGGCCTCGGACGGCCCGGCCAACGCGACCGTGGTGCTCAACGGGCGCCCGCGCCAGTTCCATACGTACTGGGCGCGCGGGGTCTCGCTGTTCGATTCGAACGACGACGGCACCCTCGCCCCCACCGCCGCCGGCGGCGCGGTGGCGTTCGCGCCGGAGATCGCCATCCCCGCGCTGCTCGCCATGCGCGAGACGTACGGGTCGCATCTGTTCTCGACCTACGGCTTCCGCGACGCGTTC
>DASQAM010000084.1:0-9333 GCA_035635735.1 Gemmatimonadales bacterium
GGGGTGCTTGGTCGAGATCAGCTGCAGCGGGCTGACTTCCTTCTCAACGTGCCAGCTCGTGCACGCGGCGAGAAAGCAGAGCAGCAGCACACCGGCGATTGGTCGGCGAAGCATGGTTGACTCCCGTGTGGGTGTTCCAACTTGGACCATGGTACCGGGAGCCGTTAGGGGGTCGACAGGTCTTTGTCGCCCCGATTTGTAGGCTCGATGGCAGGTCCGAAGCTCGCGAAGATCGGCACGAGCACCAGGATCGCCAGGGCCGTGGTGATCATCGCGCCCACCACGACCCGCGCCAGCGGCTGCTGAGCCTGGGCGCCGATTCCCGTCGAGACCGCTGCGGGTAGCAGTCCCAGGCCCGCGGCGAGGCACGTCATCAGGATGGGTCGCAGCTCGAGGAGCGCGCCCCGCTCTATTGCCTCCACGGTGAGCGCTCGAGGTGCAGTGCGCTCAACCCGTCGAATCCCCGACAAAAAGACGCAGCCCCCCAGCGTTCCGACGCCCAGAGCGGAGGTGAAGCCCACGGCCGCGGAGATACTGAACGGCGTTCCTGTGACGAGGAGCGACAGCACGCCGCCGATCGCCCCAAACGGCAGGACCGCCAGGACGATCACTGCGTCGCGCCACGAATTGAACAGCGTATAGAGGAGGGTGAGAATCACGACCAGGCTGATGGGAATCACCACGGCCAGCCGCCGTTGCTCCCGCCGCAGGCTCTCGTACTCGCCGGCCCACTCGTAGTAATAGCCGGCAGGCAAGCGGACCGATGTCCGAAGACGCTCCTGGGCCTCGTGGATCGTGCTTGCGAGGTCGCGCCCGCGCACGCTGAACTTGATGGGGATGTAGCGCTGGCCGTTCTCGCGATAGATCATGAAGGCGCCCTGCTTCAGCTCCACGTGCGCCACCTGGCCCAGCGGCACGCGTCCCCCCTCCGGCGTGGGCAACAGGATGTTGCGAATCGCGTCCGGATTGGCGCGGTAGGGCGCCGCGTAGCGCACGGTAAAGTCGAACCGCCGGTCGCCCTGCAGCACCTGGGTCGCCGCCTGACCCCCGACGGCGGACTGCACGGCCACGTCCACATCGGCGGCCGCCAATCCGTAGCGTGCGCCGGCCTCGCGGTCGATCGAGACGAGCAGCTCCGGCTGGCCCGTCTCCTGCAACACCGCGAGGTCCTCGATGCCTCGCACCCGAGCCATGACGTCGCGAATCTGGGCGGCCTGCTGCGCCAGCACCTCGATGTCTTCGCCCGATAACTTCAGCGAGTTCTCGCCTTTGACGCCCGACATCGCTTCTTCGACGTTGTCCTGGATGTTCTGCGAGTAGGCGAAGCTCACGCCTGGGAACCGACTGAGCTTCGCATCCATCTGCTGGATGAGCCGCACCTTGGTCAGTCCGCGAGGCCACTCCCCTTCGGGTTTCAGCTGCACGAAGAACTCAATGTTGTTGAACGTCGTGACGTCCGTGCCGTCGTCGGGACGGCCTAATTGCGAGACGACGTGCGTCACGACCGGAAAGCCGGCGAGGATCCCGCGGGCCGCCTCCGCCAGGCGTGAGGATGCCTCGAACGCGATGTCCACGGGCAGTGTGGCCCGCACCCAGAGGTTCCCTTCCTCCAGCTTGGGCATGAATTCGCCGCCCATCAGCTTCACCAGCAGGAGCGCCAGGGCCAGCGCCCCACTGGCGGCCCCGAGCACGGACCTCCGATGATGCAGGATTTCCGGCAGCAGGCGCGCATAGCCGGCGGACAACCAGTTCACCACCCGGGGTGCTGGTGGACGCGACCCGGCATCCTCGCCCATCCACGACGCGAGCACCGGCGCGAACACGAGCGCGAACAGCAACGCACCGGTCAAGGCGAACCCGTACGTCAGGGACATCGGCGCGAAGAGCTTGCCGGGCACTCCGCGCATCGTGAACAGGGGTAGAAAGGCGACGAGGATCACGATGGTCGAGAACAGCACGGGCTTGGCCGCCTCGGCTGTGGCCTCCGCGATCGCGTCGAAGGCCGACTCGTCGTGCGGCCGGTTGGCGAGCCGGCGGTGAACGTTTTCCACGATCACGACGGCGGCATCCACCAGAATGCCGAAGTCGATCGCGCCGATGGATATGAGGTTGGCCGAATTCCCGGTCGCGACCATCAATCCGAAAGCGAACAGGACCGACACCGGGATGGTGAGCGCGGTAATGAGGGACATGCGCACGTCGCCCAGGAACACCAGGAGCAAGCCGGTCACGAGGGCGAGCCCGAGCAGCACGAGGTGCCCAACGGTGCGGGTGGTCACGTGGATCAAATCGGTGCGGTCGTAGATGGTGTGCAACTGCATCCCCGGCGGGAGTCTACCGTTGTTGAGCGCCGCCAGGTGGGGGCGGAGCAGCCGCAGGGCGGGCAGGGACTGCTCGCCGCGTTGGAGCAGCACGATGCCTTCGACCATGTCGCTATCGGCATCCATTCCCACCCGGCCCAGCCGCGGCTGAAAACCCTCCTGCACGGCGGCGACGTCCTTCAGGAACACCGGCACGCCGCTGCGCTCGGCGACGATCACATCTTTCATGTCATCGAGCGTCTGCAACAACCCGACGCCGCGCACGTTCACGCTCTGGCTCCCGAGCGTCAGGTAGTTGCCGCCGACGTTGGCGTTGCTGGCGCCGACCGCGCTGAGCACCTGGGGCAGGGTGACGTGGTAGTCGAGCAGCTTGTGCGGATCGATGTCGGCCTGGTACTGACGCGTCGTGCCGCCGAACGTTACGACATCGATGATCCCGGGGACCTGCTTGATCTCGCGACGGACGTACCAATCCTGCACGGCCTTCAGCTCGTTCAGGGAATAGCCCGGCCCGTCGAGCCGGTAGCGGTAGATCTCCCCTATCGGCGACCACGGGGAGAGCTGCGGTGTGAGGTTATTCGGCAGGCTGACGAACTGCATGCGGTCCAGGGCTTCCTGCCGGTCCGCGAAGTAGTCGGTGCCATACGCGAAGTACAGCTTCACGTCGCTCAAGCCGAACAGACTGATGGATCGCGTGTACTCGAGGCCGGGCATGCCGAACAGCGCAGTCTCGATCGGGACCGTGACCTGACGCTCCATTTCTTCGGCGGACCACGCGGGGTTCTGGGTGATGAATTCCACGAGCGGCGGCGAGGGGTCGGGGTAGGCTTCCACATCGAGACGAACGAAGGCGTAGATGCCTCCCGCCAGCCACGCCCCGAGCGCTACCAGCATCAACGCGCGGTAGCGCAGCAGCAGCTGGACGAATGCCTTCATGTCGCCCGCAGCAGCTCGGCGCCTTCGACGACGATAGTGTCTCCGGGGGCCAAGCCGGAGATCACTTCCAGCTCGTGGCGATCCGTGTCGCGGCCCAACGTGACGGCGCGACGCGCAAAGTGACCCGGTGATGTCTGGAGGTAGACGTACGCGGACGATCCCTCGCGCAGCACAGCCGTTTCCGGCACCACAACCGATGACCGCACCGCGCGCACTGCACGAATCATCGCGAACATGTCGGGCTTCAAACGCGTGCCAGGATTCGCCAGCACCACGCGCACTTTGAGGGTACGGGTCGTCGTATCGAGTGCGCTGCCGATGGCGGTAATCCGGCCGTGCCTGGTCTCGCCGGGATACGCGCTGACGGTTACCTCGGCGGAGTCGCCGACCCTGAGGCTGGCGAGGTCCTTCTCGTACACGTCGCCCACGGCCCAGACACTCGACAGATCGGCGATCGTGCATAGGGGGTTGGAGTTGTCGAGCGACTTGGCAAACTCTCCCGGCGCCGCGCCTAAATCGGTGATCACCCCGGAGCGCGGCGCCCGCACCGAGAGCCGCCCGGCGGAGCTGTCGGCGTCGGCGCCGAGCAGTTCCAGGCGCGCGCGCGCGCTGGCGAGCGTCGCGGCGGCGCTCTGCGCATCGGCCTGCGCCTGCTGGTAGTCCCGCAGGGCAATCACGTGGTGCTCATACAGCGCGCGCGAACGCTCGAGCGCCTGCTGCTTGACTTGGGCGTCGGCCTGCGCCTGGCGGTAGACCGCCCACGCCTGCGCCAAGTCGGCGCTCGCGAGCGTCGCGAGAACCTGCCCCTGCTGGACGTAGTCGGCCGGCCGCACCTCGACCGAGAGCAGGCGCCCGCTCACGGGGGCATAGACCCGCACCACACGCGTGGGGTCGGCCTGGATCCGGGCCGCAATGTCGAGATAGTCGGCCAGCTCGGTACGTCGTGCGGGGGCGGTCGCGATGCCACGTGCTCCCTCAGCCAGCGCAAAGTCGTCCCCGGCCCGAGCCGGGGTCGCCGACTTTGCGACGTCACGCCCGCATCCCACAGCGGAGAGCGCGACGCTTCCGGTGACGAGGCCGAGCAGGACCAGACGCCTCATGGCGCGAGATCCATCCCAACGGCGCGGTCGAGCGCATAGAGACTCACCCAGTAGTCGCGCAGCACGGAGTAATAGTTCGCCCGGGTGTCGCTGTAGGTCCGAATCGCATCGAGCAGGTCCAGCTGGGAGGTGGCCCCCGACTGATAGGCGAAGCGGGCCGTCTCGAGCGCCGCGGCGGCCTTAACGACGAGACCCACGTAGCGGGTGGCGAGGTCGCGCCCGGCGCGAAACGAATCGACCGCGACAGCCAGCTCGGCCGCCACCTGCGTCCTCACGGCCCGATCCGCGGCCGCGGCGGCCGCCTCGCCCGCGGCGGCCCGCGCGCGCTCCCCGCCGTTCCAGTAGAACAGCGGAACCGTGAAGGAAAGCCCCAGCGCATAGTTGGAACCGTTCGGAAACGGCGCCGCCGACTGGTGCACCACACTCACCGAGGGCGTGGGGAAGAGGTCGGCGGTAGCGAGGGCCTTGAGCGAGGCCGTCTGTCCGATCCGAGCCTCGGCCGCCGCTACGTCGGGCCGACCTTTTAGCGCGAGGGGCCCGAGCGAGTCGAGGGGCAGGCGCACTGGCTGATACGCCAGAGTCCCCGCGATCGCGAAAGCCGTGTCGGGTGCGGCGCTGCCGAGCAGGATCTGGAGGATGAGACGCGCGGCGTGCGTCTGGGCGTTCGCCCGGGCGAGATCGGCCTCGGCGCCGGCCAGCTCGAGCTCGCTCTTCGTGACGTTGCGTTCCGGGACGTCGCCGCTCTGCCACCGCACGGAATCGGCCGCAAGCAGGCCGCGGAAGATGTCGCGCCGCTCGCGCGCGATGGCGCGCAGCGAGTCCGCGAGCAAGACGTCGTAGAACGCCTGACGGACGCGAAAGGTCACCTGCCTCGTCACGTCCGCCAGGACGAGCCTGGTCGCCGTCGTGCCACGTCCCGCGGCCTGGGTGCGAAAGATTCGCTGGGGTCCCAGGTCGAGCGTGGCGGCAACGCTCTGCTGGAACGGCGTGCCGGGAATGACCGAATAAACGGGATTCGGGAGCGCCCGCGCGATCCCCTGCTCGGCGCGCGCCGAGTCCACCGCCAGGCGCGCCGCCACCACATCCGGGTTCTGGCGCAGCGCGAGCGCCAGCACGTCGCCGAGCGTCCAGGCCGTCGGCTGTTGCGCCCGTGCGAGCGACGGTGGCGCGACAAGAACGCTCAGCCCCACGCGAGTGAGACGGCACGCCAGGCGCACTAAAACGTGAGGCGTGCGAGCTCGATGCGTGGCCGGCCGGTCCGCTCACCCGCCGGGCCGACGGTGAGCACCGCTCCGACGAAGTCTCCCGAAGGACCGGCGGCAGGGAGCGTCAAGAACGTGGGCCGCTGGCCGTTCGCCCGCAGTTCGGGTCCGGGGAGCAGTCCCCGATCAGTCACAAACCACAAGCGGTACTCCTCGCCGGCCCGCGCAGGCGGCAGATCGTGGACGACCACGTTCCACCGCTCGGTGTCCTGGTCATAGAAGAGCAGAAACCCGCCCTTGTAGCCGGGGCCCCGAACCGTTTCCTGGAGCACCCGCTCCGCGCCGAGGATCGCCGAGAGCGAGTCCTCGGTGGCGCGCAGCCGTCCTTGGCGCGCCTCCAACGCACTCCGCAGGCCGCCGATCTCGCGACGCGTCTCGGTCCAGACCGCCAGCGCGACGACGAGCGCGGCTGCCGCGGCGAGCGCAGGGGTCCACTGCCACCAACGGGTCCGTCCCCGGCGCAGGACTCCCTGCATCAGGTCGTGGGTCAGGCCCGGTCGGAGGGGAAGAGGTGCCGCGCCCATCGGAAGCCACGTCAGGTCCTGCTCGAGCTGGGCGACGGCGGTCCGACACTCCTCGCAACGCGAGAGATGATTCGCGAAGAGCGACTCCTCCTTCCCCTCCAACATCCTGGTCGCGAACGCGAGCCGGTTATCGACATACCAGTCATGGGGTGTCATACGATCCAGTCCTTCAGCGGTGCGAGCACGAGTCGCAGCTTATCGAAGGCGAGGCGAAGCCTTGTCTTGACTGTGCCGATCGGAATGTCGAGCCGGTCGGCGATCTGCGTCTGAGTGAGCCCTTGGAAATAGGCGAGCCACACCACGACCTGTTGCTCCCGAGGCAAGGCTTCCAGGGCCGCGTGGACTGTTTGGTGCACATGCCACCCGGGCGTGCCGGCCTCGTTCGGCTCCTCGGCTTCGGCAACGAGCTCGCCCTCCATGCCGTTCGCCGCGACGTGCGCGGCCTTCCGGTCCCGACGCTTGCGCGAGCGCAGGCGGTCGATGGCGCGGTTGCGGGTGGTCCGCAGCGCCCAGGCCAGCAGCCCCCGCGGCTCGTCTGGCACCTGGCCGATCCGGGTCCACACGATGGTGAACGCCTCCTGGACCACCTCTTCGGCCTCATCGGGATCGCTCAGGAGCGCCTGCGCCATGCCCAGCAGCCAAGGAGCAATCACCTCGATCAGTTCAGCGAGCGCCCGCTCATCCCGCGCTACGAGCCGTGCATGGAGCGAGAGCGCCCGCGTAGCGGACAGTGCGGGCGTACCCGGTCGACCGGTTGGGATCCCGTGAGGAGGTAGCGGATTGAAATCCGATCGAGCAGCGGGCACAGCTAGTCCTCCGAGGAAACCGGTTCCACGGTCCCGTAGAGCCCGGGAGCACCCCCTATTAAGACACGAACCCGGCCGCGATTCGGTTCTCTAGAACACCGAGTCATCGCTATATTTTGTCACAATCGCGCCAGTAGCTCAGCTGGATAGAGCGTCGGCCTCCGGAGCCGAAGGTCCCGCGTTCGAATCGCGGCTGGCGCATAAGCTTAGAAAAACAGTTGCGAAAACAGTTGCAACACGTCAGCTCCGAGCGCTAAGCCACCAGCTCGAGCCGCCCCCGTAAAGCTCGCCTATGCTGACGTACGCGATACTCCACCACGCTAGCCCGGTGGCGCACCTCCCCTAGATGGCCGTAAACCGGTCGATCATCCCCGTGCCGCTATGCCCTACCTCACGGCCGCTCGTCCACCTTGAGCGTCGCAGCGGAGCCCGCTGTCTTGGTGCCCGGGATCCTGCGGCGATTACGCAGCAAGGCGGCGCAGCTCGAGGGATCCACACCGATCCCACGGTCAGTCCCATGGTAGCGGCGATAGGTCGGCTAACAACCCGTGTGATTGCGCATTACGCGCCTGGAAAACGGACTCTATGTCCGTTAATAGGAGAAGGCGGGACCGCGGAGCTGGACAGGCACGTCATGCGGTTCCGATCAAAGATTCCGCGCGCGTGCGCGTTGCTGTTCCGGCGCTGCGTACAACCGACAGCGCGCCACCCGCGGCCACTCTGTTTCCGACTCTACTTGGGGAGCGCGCCGCTCATCGCCTGACTCGACCCGCCCGGAACTCGCCTACCCCCTGGGCTATTGGACAGTGATGCCATGTATCGTCTTCACCGCGCCGCTCGCGGTTTCGTCGGGCCTCATGCCGTGAAGTGCCGTTCCCGTGATGATGTTCGGGTCGTTGACCCCATCGCCGTTGCAGTCGAAGGCACCGTTGTCCACGATGATCGTCTGGTTGCCGACGAAGACGTTGGCGCCCGTCGTGGCGTCGAAAAAGATCCCGATGCCGCCCCCCCTGCCCTCCAGCGAGTTCCAGACGAACGTATTGCGACACGCTTGTCGGGCGATTACGGCTGCGAAGCCTTCGGAGGTTACCTGGTTGTTCTGAAACACATCATCGGTCATCAGTTGAAGCACGCCCGCGTTCCTCGACATGCTGATGCCGAAGGACCTTGCGCCCTCCAGTCGGTTGAACGCGAAGCGACTGGTCGCGAGGTGGGTGGGCGCCACCGAATTAGTCCACGGACCGAGCACGCTGTTGCCAGTGACGACCACACCCGTGCCATCGCGAACCCGAAGGCCCCCGAACGCCGAGCTCCCGGACGGCGTGGCGGCCACGATCGTGTTCCCCAGTACCCGCGTGCCGTCCACCCCCGCCTGCAGGTGCAGCCCGCTAATGGCTCCGAACGCCACGGCCTGGTTGTTGGCGATGAAGGTACGCGGGCCTCCTGCGACGAATATGCACAGGCTCTCGGGGCCGCACGTGATCGTGTTGTTCGTGAACCGATCATCTTCCGCGAAGCCCGTCAGCCCGTCGTTGAAGGCGAAAATCGCCGCATCGAACGCCCCGCTCGCATCCAGAACCAAACCGTCGATCGTGACCTGCTGGGCAAGGACCGCCACGAGGTCCCCGACAATGTCCGTTCCCACCGCAAACAGCCCGGAACCGGGCGTGGCGCACGTGAGTGTAACGCTATCGGTGGCGATCGTATCGTCGGCCGTAATCCCGATCATACCGCTGATCGCAATCACGTCACCTGGGCTCGATGCCGCGAGTGCAGCCCGTAACCCGGCGTCGTCGCTCACCGTGAGGGTGGCGGTCGCTGGACACATAGCGGACGCGCTCGTGCTGAGAGACGGTCGGGTTATTGTCTGACCAACCCTCGGCGCCATGCTCTGATCGTGACAACCCGCAGCCACCCCGAGCAACAGAGTCAGGGCCAGTCGCCTCATGGGCTCCATAGAGCCTCCTTGGTGGTATCGCCTGCGCGACAAGTCCCGCAGGCCAGTTCGCCACTAGTCCGATGGCAGCGGGATCTCGGGGTCGGGGTGGCGTCGGGAGGCAGCGTCAGAGCGAGACCGAAGCGAGGAACAGGAGCCATCGGAGCTGCGCCCCCGATTATGAGGTCCGTCGGGTGTTCGCGCTAGGCTGTTTTTGCGGCACTATGGGGCGCGGATGCGACACCTCTATTCCCCTGGTGGAGTGCTCCCCGTCTTTCGGACCACCGGAAATGCGACAATGCTACACGGGGCGGGTCCCCCCGATTTAGGACCATCAGGACATGCAACTGAGCAGTCGGTTGGGGCCAGGGATGAAGGACCCTCCTCGGTGATGTTCGGCCGGCGGGCGATTGGCTAAGCTGCGATGGGGCCGTTCGGTGTTGTAGTC
>DASQAM010000085.1:0-3293 GCA_035635735.1 Gemmatimonadales bacterium
CGCGAACACGGGTTGGTATGTGCGGCAGCTGCAGCGACGCCCGCCGCCGACTTTCGATCCCGCCGCCGCACCTGATTTGTACCGCGGGCACGTTTGGCCGCGCCCGACCACGCCCTGGATGAACCGTTTCTATCTCGGCGATGCCGCGGACACGCTCCCGGATTATATCCCGCTCGCGCAGCCGGCCACCGGCTACCTCGGGCCCATCACGGTCCCGCTCGACCCCGACCGCCTCGGGCGCCCGTACCTGCTGCGGTCCGACCTGGCGGTGCTGCAGATCATCAAGGACGAGCTGGGCAAGCGTCCCATCTACTTCTCCACCTCCACGGGCAATTACGCGGACCAGCTCGGTCTCTCCCCCTATCTGGTCGGGGAGGGTCTGGTGCGGCGCCTCGTGCCCCGGCCCGTCGCGGCGGGCGACGGTGTGTGGCGCGTGGAAGGGCGCGGGTTCGTCGACGTGCCGCGCTCCGCCGGGTTGCTGTTCGGCGTGTATCGCGGCGGGGAGACCGCCGCCCGGCCGCGACCGCGTGGCTGGGTGGACGTGCCGTCGCAGAACAGCCTCTTGGGATACGTCTTCGCATACGACACCATCGCCCAGGCGCTGCGCGAGACCGATCCGGCGCGCGCCGACCGGGCGGTCGCGCTGCGGGACGCGATCCTGGCCAACACGACGTACGCGCCCGCCGGCGGGCGCGCCACCGACAACTGATCCCCGATCGAGCGAGCATGACCGACCCACAGACGTCGTACGTCGAAGCGGAGCGGCCTCCCTACCTGCTCGCGGGCCTCGTGGCTCTGGGCGCCCTCGTGCTGTACGTGTTGACGCTCGCGCCGACCACGCAGTTCTGGGACACATCGGAATACATCGCGGCCGCGCAGGTGCTCGGCATCCCGCATCCGCCCGGCAACCCGTTGTTCGTGCTGATCGCGCACACCTGGGGCTTGTTGCCGCTCGCGGCGGGATATGCGATGCGCATCAACCTGCTGGCGGCGTTCACGAGCGCGATCGCGGCCGGATGCTGGTTCCTGGTGAGCGAGCGCTGGATGCGGGAGTGGGTGCCCGCCCGCCTACCGCGCCGCCTCGCGGCGGTCGCGGGGGCGCTCGCGGCAGCCGCGGCGTTCACTGTCTGGAACCAGTCGGTGGTGAACGAGAAGGTGTACACGCTGTCGCTGCTCTCGATCGCGCTGGTGTTGTGGCTCATCGTGCGCTGGGACGATCAGCCCGCCGGTGAAGCGCACGACCATCACCTGTTGATGATCGTGTTCCTGCTCGCCCTGACGTCCACGAACCACATGATGGGCGTGCTCGTCGGGCCCGCGGTGGTCGTCTTGCTGTTCCCGCCGCTCAAGTCGCAGCGTCCCACGGATGAGGCGGGGCGGAGCGCGGAATGGTCGCAGTGGGGAGTGTTCTGCAGCGTGTTCGCGCTGATCGTCGCGTCGGGGCTCGAGAACGTTGCTCCCCTGATCATCGCGGGCGTGCTGTTCCTGCTGGCGCTGGGCTACGCCTTGGTGTACGCCCGCAACGGAGACTTCGCCGTCGCCGTGCTCTTGGTCGCAATCGTGGGCGTGTCGGTCTATCTGTTCCTCCCGATCCGCGCGGCGCATTACCCGCCCATCAACGAGGGCGAGCCCACCACGTGGAAAACGCTGTGGGAGGTGCTCACCCGCCAGCAGTACGGCAAGCCGCCGGTGTGGGAGCGGCAGGCGTCGCTCGGCGCGCAGATCGGGATGTGGTTCCAGTACTTCAGCTGGCAGTGGGGGCGCGACTGGTACGATCAGACCGTCCAATTATTTGGCCTGGTCCTCCACTGGCAGCGCGCGCTCGCCGTGTTGTTCTTCGCGGTGGGCGTGCTGGGCGCGGTACGTCACTGGGTGGCCGACCGCCGCCGCGCGATCGCGATGACCTTGCTCATGGCGACCTTCACGCTGTTCCTGATCTTCTACTTAAACTTCAAGTACGGCTATTCGTGGCAGCCCGAGAAGCAGCTGGCGCGCGAGGTGCGCGAGCGCGATTACTTCTTCATCGCGTCGTTCGCGCTGTGGGGCGTATGGGTCGGGATGGGACTCGCCACCCTGATGGAGTGGATCAGCGACGCTCTGGAGCTCCGCGTGCCCGACGGCGCCCGCCGCTGGACGCTCGCGACCCCGGTGCTACTGCTGGCGCTGATCCCGCTCGTGGGGAATAATCTCACCGCCTCGCGCAAAGGTGAGACGCTGGCGCGCGACTTCGCGTTCGATCTGCTGCAGTCGGTCGAGCCCTATGGCGTGCTCGTGACGGCGGGCGACAACGACACGTTCCCCCTGTGGTACGCGCAGGAGGTCGAGCACGTCCGCCAGGACGTGACCGTCGTCAATCTGTCGCTCGCGAACACCGACTGGTATGTGCGGCAGCTGCAGCGGCGGCCGCTCGCCACGTTCGACTCGACCGAGGCGCCGGCGATTTATCGGGGCCGCTCCTGGCCCAAGCCCACGGGCAAGCTGCTCAGCTTCTCGGACGCCTACGTGCGGGACTCGCTCCAGCCGGTGTATTGGCTGGGCGAGCAAAAGACGTACGCGAACCTGGGCGGTGTCACGGTCACGCTCGATCCCCAGCAGCTGGGGCGCCAGTATCTCGAGCGCGCGGACGTCATCGTGCTCCAGGCGGTCAAGGACCAGCTCGACCGCCGGCCGATTTATTACTCGCGCACGGTGGGCCCGTACGCCGACCAGTTCGGGCTCACCGGGTACCTGGAGGGGCAAGGGTTTGCGCGCAAGCTGCATCAGCAACCGCTCGCCGAGAAGGACAGCGTCAAGCTGCTGCCGGTGTTCGGCTTCGTGAACCTGCGGCGCACCGAGGCGCTCGCGTTCGGCGTGTATCACGCGGACGCCGCGGCGCACCACCGCCCGCGCGGCTGGGTGGACCGGCCGTCGGAGGGGATCCTCGCGACCTACGGGCTCCTGTATCAGTCGCTGTCGCAGGCGCTGCGGACGACCAAGCCGGAGGTGGCGAACCGCGCGCTGCTGCTCGCCGACTCGGTGTTCAAGAACACGAGCTACGGATACATCCCGCCGGCCGATCGTTGACCAGCGCGCGGGCGGTCGGCTAGGTTTGCCCCTGCGATACGGACCATGGTAGACCGCTAATCTGTTGCGATCGTTAGGCAATCGCAGCCCCGCGCGGTGTCGGCCGAGGGTGATTCCGCTACGCCTCGACATAAACCCGTTACGCGGTGATCGGGATCACGACGCGCTCGCCCTGTGGGTGCTATCAAGCGGTGAGCGTGCCGTGTTCAATTCGTCCCTGCGAATGTCGC